>CAJQOL010000014.1 GCA_905479925.1 uncultured Kangiellaceae bacterium
GCCACCTATTAAACCCAAAAACAGGTTATCCAATTGCCGATGCGCCGCAAAGCGTTACAGCCTTTGCTGAGCAATGTGTCATTGCCGGAACACTATCCAGCTTAGCGATGTTAAAAGGCGCGGACGCAGAACAGTTTTTAATAGAGCAAGGCGTCGATCATATTTGTATTTGGTGAGAGAAATGTTTCCGCAGGCGGATTGAGCTAATCACGGACACTGGCGACCAAGCTAATGCTAACGGTAGTTCCAATATCATTTGTAATCCGACGACAGTGAAGGCACAATAACTCGTCCATTAAATACACACGCTCAGTTTAAGAAAATTAGCCAATCCTATGCCAAATTATCTAGTTAGAATTATCCTAATCATTGCCATCCTTGCTGTTGCCGTACTGGTTTTCCAGCCAAGAGAAAGCAAGCAATATAGCCAACAAGAATTGGCGAATATATCCGCCGCCATGAATGGCGCGATTGATGAAGCGGTCCAGAAGGCTAGAGCACAACGTCAAGCAGCTGCCGCAGCGGCCCCTGCTACACCGGAGACGAATAGCGGTAAGCAAAGCATCATTGGTGTTATTTATAAGAAATCAAATACTACCTGGTTTTTTAAGGCTAAAGATTCTAGCGAGCGAATTGGCTTGATTAGCTCATCATTTAAGAACTACTTTGTCGACCAGTTGAAATTTGATAGCGACCAAAAACCAATATTGAGCCATATTCCAGAATCTATGCGTGCGGCAAACACCTCAAGTATGCGTGAAGCAACTTTTATGCTGGAAGGCGTAGAAATATCGGTTAGTCAACTCGGCGGGCAGCAAGACGTTAATGCCAACGTTGTTAGATGGATGAATCAGCTAGGTTTAAAAAGTAGTGAGCGAGTAGTATTGGATTATCGCGATGATAAAAACACTGTTCTGGTAATGATGTCTCAGTAAAACCACGTTTTATTGATTGGTATCTTATATCTAAAATATTCTTATTAGTCGTTAAAACTCGAATGAGACTAACATTGCAACCAAAAAGTAACAGGGCCGTCATTACATAGGCTGACTTTCATATCCGCACCAAATTGACCGGTATGCACATTAGCAAACTGACCATTCGCTTGTTCAACAAAATAGTCGAACATCTGCTCACCTAAAGCTGGTGGCGCCGCACTAGAAAAACTAGGGCGCATACCTTTTTGAGTGCTAGCGGCCAATGTAAACTGAGGAACCAGCAGAAGACCTCCGTTAACGTTAGCAAGATTTAGGTTCATTTTATCGTCTTGGTCTGAAAAAATTCGATAGCCTAAAACTCTCTTCAAAAGCTTGTCGGCGTTATCGGCTTGATCGTTCTTTTCGACGCCTACCAGCGCTAAAATGCCGTGCTCAATTTCACCAATGGTATCACCAGCAACTTCGACCTTGGCGCTAGTCACTCGCTGGATCAGAGCAATCATGCTTTAACTCCTGATACATAGATTTTGTGGCTCTTACCAAAGCATCAACAATACCGCTTTCCGTGGCGGAATGCCCTGCATCTCTTATAATTCTGATTTCCGCATCTTGCCATACAGCTTGCAACGACCACGCGTTTTCTAGCGGACACAGCATGTCGTAACGACCATGAATGATAATTCCTGGGATGCCTTTTAATTGATGGGCATTGTTAAGCAACTGGTTTTCTTCTAAGAAGCATCCATTGATAAAATAGTGAGTACTAATACGTGCCATGCCAATCGCCAAATGCGGATGAGATAAGGTATCAACTAAGGAGTGATTTGGCTCAAGCGTAGCGACTGCACCTTCCCAAAAAGCCCACGCCTTTGCGGCAGCCATTTTAGCCAGTTCATTTTGGCCGGTTAGCCGTTTATGGAAGGCGGAAACAATGTCGTCTTGCTCGTTTTCGGGAATAGGTTGGGTAAACTGTTTCCAATAGTCGGGAAAAATACGCCGGGTTCCATCTTTGTATAACCAGTCAACATCCTGCTTTCTACCCAGAAAAGTTCCACGCAGAATCATGCCTAAAATTTGTTTGGGATGTGCTTCCGCATAAGCCAGCGCCAGAGTCACCCCCCAAGAACCACCCAATAGAACCCATTTATCAATACCCAACTCTTTTCTGATAGCTTCAAGGTCCTCAATCAGATGTTGAGTTGTATTGTTTTCAAGTTCCGCGTGAGGAGTTGAACGCCCGCAACCTCTCTGATCTACTAAAACAGTCCGATATTTAGCCGGATCGGTATATCGCCTATAGGTATTACTACAGCCCCCTCCAGGCCCTCCGTGCAGAACAACTAAGGGAATACCGTCGAGTGCTCCAGACTCTTCGTAATAAATACGGTGGCCGTCATCGGTCTCTAAAAAGTTAGTTTGATTGGGTTTTATTTCTGGATATAGCTGTTGCATGGACATCTATTCGATTAAATAAACATCCATTAAGACTAGCATATTTTTTTGATAACAAATTGATTTAGGTCGTAAAAATGACCACTATCGGAAATTGGCTCGCTAAAATTCTTAATTAAAATCAATTAATTAAAACGTTACCGCCTATTTCCCGAGTCCTTGTCTTTGTCTTTTTTGTCGTTTTCGCTTTCCATTTCCACATCTCCCTCAAGGATGATAACAACCCCTTTAGGCACTTTTCTTGGTTCAAGCCCTTTAACGGTTCTCACAACATCGTAGGCGATCTGCGCACAGTTTCTGTTTGGATCAATTTTTTCACATCGCGCAAATTCTAAACGAAGCTCCTCCCCAACGGTAGTCTCTTCAGGGGGAGGAATATAACCCAATAACCCCTGTAGCGCTTTAAAAGGTGCTGACTGGCAACCGGTTAAAGTAAGTAAAGTGAGCATCATTAACGCGATTTTTTTCATAAAGTTTCTTTTCCTATTAAATCGAACTGTTTTAGAGGCCAGTTGATGAATTTAGTTCAGGTCAGATTCGCTATTAAATACAACTTTATATACCACAATAGCTGCTTACAAGAGATAAAGCTAGAAGAATGGCGGTGTGAAATCATTTTTCAGGCATAAAAAAACCGAACAACAATGGCTCGGTTTTTTCGTTTAATCAATAGAAAACTATCTATCTTCTTTCGGTAAACGAGATGCGCGCTTTCTTTCGTTCTCGGTTAAGAACTTCTTTCGTATACGAATATTAAGTGGCGTTACTTCAACTAACTCATCATCATCTATGAATTCTAAGCTTTGCTCAAGCGTCATAATGATCGGTGGCGAAAGTTGAATGTTCTCATCCGTACCGGATGCTCGAATGTTGTTCAACTGCTTACCTTTGATAGCGTTAACTGTTAAATCATTATCACGAGAGTGAATACCAATTACCATACCTTCGTAGACTTCTACCGCATGGCCAATAAATAAACGACCGCGATCTTGGAAGTTAAACAACGCGTACCCTAACGCTTTACCCATCGCGTTCGAAATCATTACACCGTTATGACGTTGGGCCAATTGACCTTTGTGTGCAGGGCCGTAAGCATCAAAACTGTGATAGATGAGACCAGAACCAGAGGTAGCCGTCATAAATTCAGTTTGGAAGCCAATTAAACCGCGTGAGGGAATATAAAAATCGATACGAACACGGCCTGCTCCGTCTAACTGCATATCACGCATTTCGGCTTTACGCTCACCGAGTTTTTCCATGATCGTGCCTTGGTGCTCTTCTTGAATATCAACCGTCACGTTTTCAAACGGTTCCATCATTACACCATCAATTTCTTTCATAATAACTTCAGGACGCGAAACCGCCATTTCAAACCCTTCGCGACGCATCGTTTCAATCAATACCGATAGATGTAATTCTCCACGGCCGGAAACCTTGAATTTATCCGCGTCATCCAACTGCTCTACACGTAGTGCAACATTATGAATAAGCTCTTTTTCTAAACGTTCTAGAATTTGACGTGACGTAACAAATTTTCCCTCTTTACCGGCAAAAGGAGAGGTGTTTACTTGGAAGGTCATGCTAACAGTAGGTTCATCAACGGTTAGAGGCGTCAAGGCGTCAACCTTATCTGGGTCACATAGGGTATCAGAAATGTTTGGCTCGCCAATCCCGGTAATAGCAATAATATCTCCAGCAGATGCCTCTTCAACTTCAGTTCTATCAAGTCCCATATAACCCAAAACTTGACCGACCTTAACCTTACGAGTCTTACCTTCAGTATCGATACTAACAAGCTGCTGATTCTTCCGGATTTTTCCGCGAGATACACGACCAACAGCAATAGCGCCAACATAACTTGAGTAATCTAAAGACGTTACTTGCATTTGAGTAGGACCGTCAATTTCAACATCTGGGTGAGCAACGTGCTCAACGATCGCTTTAAACAATGGCTCCATGTCGCCGTCTCTTACCGAATCATCTTCTGATGCATAACCATTTAATGCAGATGCATAGATTACAGGGAAGTCTAATTGCTCATCGGTTGCACCAAGTTTATCGAACAAGTCGAAGATTTGGTCAATAACCCAATCAGGACGAGCACCTGGGCGGTCAATTTTGTTTACAACAACAACCGGCTTAAGTCCTTGAGCAAATGCTTTTTGAGTAACAAAGCGAGTTTGTGGCATTGGGCCGTCAACCGCATCAACCAACAGTAATACCGAGTCAACCATAGACATGATTCGCTCAACTTCACCACCGAAATCGGCATGCCCTGGGGTGTCGACGATATTGATTCGATAGTCATTCCATTTGATAGCCGTGTTTTTAGAAAGAATGGTAATTCCACGCTCTTTTTCTAAGTCATTAGAGTCCATAACACGTTCAGCGGCTTCACCGCGTTGAACGAGTGTTCCCGACTGTTGCAATAACTCATCAACCAAAGTTGTTTTTCCATGGTCAACGTGAGCAATAATGGCAATATTTCTTAACTTAGTAATCACTGGCTGAGTGCCTCAAAATAGAACAAATTAGCGAACTTTATAAGTCCGGCTTCAAGAAAGGCGCGTATTCTACGCTTTATCGGGCAGGAAAGCATCGTTTTTGGTGATATTTTGTCCAAAATAACGATATTTAGGCGACTTAATCGACTTAAAAGCTTTTTGGGTTAATCGTTAGCAAGCCTTT
>CAJQOL010000015.1 GCA_905479925.1 uncultured Kangiellaceae bacterium
GAAGAAGTAAGCAACGGACAAGCACAATTTTCTATTGGCTCGTTAGATATACTGTTATCCAACGCGAGAGGCAATGAGCCGGTATTACTCGGTTCTTTTTTTCAACACAGTCCTTTAGCGCTATTCTCTCTAAAAAATAGAAACATTAATGATATTTTTGAGTTAGCGAAGTTAAGAATAGCAGCGAATGGTTCAGGCGCTTCTAGAATCGAAATCGAATCATTTTTCAGAATTCATGGTTTTGATGTAGAAAAACTCAATTTTGTTGATGAACCAGTAACCCTGGAAACGCTGGTAAATAATAGAGCTGATGCCATTGCAACCTATGCAATTTCTGCGAAATATGAAGCGCTAGAACGTGATTTAGAATTAAATGAAATTAATCCAACCAAATACGGTTTGGCTTTCTACGGTGATTCATTATTTACCTCACGTCAATTTGTACAACAAAACCCTAAGGCAGTTAAAGGTTTTCTCTCAGCCTCTAAGAAAGGATGGATGTATGCGTTAAATAATCGCGAAGAAATCGCTGACAGAATTTCAAGAGAGTTTAAGCGCTACCTAGTCGACTACCAATCCCCTCAAAAATATAATCGCTTCTTTGCAGAGAATATCGATGAACTAGTTAATTATCCAAAAATCGAACTTGGAAACATTAATCCAGAGCGCTGGAAAAATATTAACGAAAAAATTCGTAAACTAGGTATCTCGAATTCAGATATCGATGAATCGACCTTCTTTTTTGATGAAGCTAGCATTAAAACTTCTAATAAACCGCTATGGCTAACAGCTTTGATCGTTCTTCTGATTCCTAGTGCATTCATATTCTGGTATTGCCGCTTTCGATTTGTAACTGTGATATCAATTTTCGTCATTGCTCTGTTAATCGAAAGGCAGGTCGAGAGTAATTTGATCGATGAAATTAACCAAAAGAAACGTATCGATATCAGCCAAAAACTTAGCTCCATTTCTGCAAAATTACATGGAAGTCTTCAAGCTGACTTATCGCTGCTAACCGGTTTTGCCACCTATATATCGGCGACACCTGACCTCAGCGAGCAAGACTACAAGCGTTTCGCTCGCGAGTTATTTAAGAAAGGGACGATGCTAGTTAACTTTGCTGCAGCCAAAGATCTAAAAATTAACTATGTATACCCGTTGGAAGGAAATGAATCGATCGTTGGTCTTGACTACCGAATGCTGCCCTCTCAGTTAGATGGTGTTTTAAAGGTTCTAAATTCTCGGGAGACACAAATAATTGGGCCCGTTAATCTAGTGCAAGGCGGCACCGCTTTCATAGGCAGAGCTCCGGTTATCACTGTCGATGGAAAAGAGTGGGGAATTATTTCAGCCCCCATAAAAGCCGAAGAATTATACAAATCTTCTGGACTTGAGCGTTACTCTGACTCCATGAAGGTTGCAATTAGAAGTTACGATATATTAGGTGTAGAAAAGCCGGTATTTTATGGTGCCCCAAAAATCTTTGAGGACCCTCAGAGGCTTATTAGCGTGTTCAATGTGGGAGGAGATTCATGGCATCTCGCGGCGATTCCTTACTCAGAAAGTAACGCTGTTTCTTCTAACATCATCGCCCTACGAGCTTATTTTGGCTTCGCGGCAGTTTTTCTATCAATATTTGTCTGGTTTAGATTTAAATTGGAAAGAGAAAAATACCGCCTTCAACAAGAACTAAAAGATGACAAAATACTACTAGAGTCGGTTGGTACAGTCGCAAAAATTGGCGGTTGGAAGATGGACAAAGAAAAACATTTTGTAAAGTGGTCTAAGCAAACCTCCAAAATATTGCAGAAGGAACAAGAATTTCGGCCTTCTAGTTGTGACTCACTAAAAGGTGTTTTTGCTGACGACGATTTCGGTCAGCTTTCAGAAATGTTAGATATTGCGTTAGAGCAATTTAAACCGTTTGATATGGAGCTAAGATTAATCACCTCTAACAATAGCGTTACTTGGCTACGAGTTATGTCCGATGGTATTTGCTCAGAAGATGGAAGTGGCATTACTGGAACCATCCAAGACATTACTGAAAAAGTCATTAATGCAAAATTGATCGAATACCAAGCCACCTACGATAGCTTAACTTGTTTGCCCAACCGCGTTCTCTATCATGACCGGCTAAAAAGCGCGATTAAGTCAGCCGAGAGACAACAACAGAAACTGGCGGTATTGTTCGTTGATCTCGACCGATTTAAACCGGTGAACGATAATCACGGCCATCAAGCCGGGGATAAAATGCTTATAGAGGCGGCTACTCGGATAAAAAGCTGCATACGCGCTAGTGATACCGTATCACGGCTCAGCGGTGATGAGTTTGCGGTAATTCTGGTGAATATTCCGCAATATAAGCAAGTAATGAAGATTTGCGACCAAATTACTAAAGAAATGCAAAGACCTTTTTCAATAGATAGTGCATCTGTTTATTCAAGCGCCAGTATCGGTATTGCTTTGTATCCTAACGATGCTCAGGACGCTGATAGCCTACTTCGTAAAGCCGACCAAGCAATGTACGCGGTTAAAGCAAGCGGTCGTAATGGAAGCCAGTTTTATACGACAGAAATGCAGAAACGTTCTGAATATAGACACGACATGCTTAACGAGCTTATTGAGGCAATCAATCAACAAAAACTTGAAACCTACTTTCAACCTATTTTTAACTTAGAAACCAATAAAATTGAACGCTGTGAGTCGCTAGCACGCTGGAAGGATGAACAAGGCAATTTTGTACCGCCTTCAGAATTTATTAGTTTAGCGGAAGAGTCAGGACTGATTAATAGAATCGATTTATTTATGTTAGAAAAGTCAGGCGAAGCGCTTAAACAATTAACCCAGAAGGTTGAGCTTTCAATCAACATTTCACCGAGGCTTTTTCAGACTAAGGATAAAGCGCTAGATAAGTGGATGGATTGCGTTAGGTCGCTCAGCCAGATAATAGATATAACCGTAGAAATTACCGAACGATTACTCACTGAAGACTCTGATATTGCACTGAAAATTCTTACCGAATTGAAACAGTACAATGTGAAAATCGCGATTGATGATTTCGGTACTGGTTACTCATCGTTAAGTTACTTGATCAAGTATCCCGTTGATGTAATAAAAATTGACCGCAGTTTTGTTGGTAACATTGGTACCGACTCTTCGGCGGAGCCGTTGATTGAAACAATACTAGCTATGGCCCAAAGATTAGATATAAAGGTTGTTGCTGAAGGGATAGAAACTGAAGAACAATTAAATTACTTGAAAACACATCAATGCCATTTCGGGCAAGGTTACTTTCTTGCTCGACCGATGGACTCAACTAAGTTTGCCGAGCTTATTGAACAATAGCAGAATAAAACTAGCCGAATTATTTGGCAGTGCAGACGTATTGGTAGTCTAAATACTCTTCAATGCCAAATACACCGCCTTCGCGCCCCATTCCGGATTGTTTAACACCACCAAATGGCGCCGCTGGATTTGAAAGTCTTGCCTCATTAATTCCTAACATTCCCACTTGTAATTTGGGTGCTATCGATCGTTGTCTTTCTTGATTATTTGTATAAACATAACCGCTTAAACCAAGTGCAGAATGATTGGCTAGTTCAACAGCATGTTGTTCACCTTCAAAGCGAACAATAGAAAAAATGGGGCCGAAAATTTCGCTATTAAACAGTGACATGTTTTTGGTTACGTGATCGATAACGGTAGCTTCAAAAAAATGACCTTCCGTTTGTTGTCTGTTACCACCAACCATTAGTTTAGCGCCCTCTTGGATAGCATTATGAACTAATGACTCCATTTTACATACCGCTTGCTGGTCAATTAATGGTCCTAATGAGATATTTTTGCCGCTACGGCTATCCTTTAGAATAGCTTCTACTTTAGAGCAAAGTTTTTCTACAAAACTATCTGCGATGGAATCTTCTATTAATAGTCGATTGGCGCAAATACAAGTTTGTCCACTATTTCTAAGTCGACTGGCAATAGCTGCCTCAACCGCAAGCTCAATATCTGCATCGGCAAACACTATAAAAGGTGCGTTTCCACCCAGCTCCATACTGGTTCTTTTTACACCTTCAGCGCATTGCGCTAGGAGCTTTTTACCAACCGGCGTTGAGCCGGTAAAACTAAACTTAGCCACCTTTGGGTGTTGCGTTAAAACTTCACCGATAGCCTGTGCATCTGAGCCAACAACAACATTAAAGACACCTTTGGGCATTTCTGCTAAGTGCGATAATTCAGCAATTGCTAAAGCAGTAAACGGCGTTAAGTCCGAAGGTTTTAAAACCACGCTACACCCAGCAGCTAAAGCGGCGGAAGCCTTACGAATAACCATTGAGCAAGGAAAGTTCCACGGAGTAATGGCGGTTGTCACGCCAACGGGCCTCCGATACACAATAGACTGTTGGTGGTTTGCGCTGGCGACACTATCACAACGAAAAGCGGATTCAGCGTTGTCAGCATACAGTTCAATATAATCTGCAGAGTGGCTGATTTCGCCGAGGGCTTCTTCGATACTCTTGCCTTGTTCAAGATGCATTATTTGGGATAAGTCTTGAGCGTTCTCTTTTAATAGCCTCGCCCAACGTTTAAGAAATACACCTCTTTCGTTACAACTCAATCCTTGCCAAGCTAGCTGCGATTGAGCTGCAGCATCTACAGCGTTTATCACCTCATGAATACTAACCTCACTCACCTGACCAATGGGCTTGCCTGTGGCTGGGTTCTCAACCCTAAAATTCAATTCATTGTCGCACCACTCACCATTAATATAAGAGGCGTATTTAACAAGGTTTTGATTAATAATAGATTGCATGACATTTTAACTTCTATTGATGATACAGCCTTTGTGATTAGCGGAGGCGATTGTACCGCTTGCTTAGGAGCTGTTTAAACAGAGCAAGAACTGCCTGAAAAGCCACAAAGCCCTTAACCGGTCGCAATATCATTGGCTTCAATTGAATATTTTTAGGATAATACCGCATTCTTCGCACGACATCACAAACTATTTGGCTATAAAGAACTCTAAATGAAACGTTCACCATTTATTACCCTAGAAGGCGCCACGCGATTACGAAATGAACTTTCGGATCTTTGGAAAAATAAGCGACCAGAGGTTACCAAAGCAATAACCGCTGCGGCCGCTGAGGGAGATCGGTCAGAAAATGCCGAG
>CAJQOL010000016.1 GCA_905479925.1 uncultured Kangiellaceae bacterium
TTTTGAACAAAATCCGCTTGATTTGGATGAGATTATGCAGTCAATCGTACAAACTGAAAACTAAGGCGCCTCTGGGGGCATTGTCACGTATGGGCTGTAGCTATAAGTGTTACATTAGGACGGAATGTCCCCAGAACCCCAGATTGGCGCAGCTTCAGTTCTTGAGTGAGCGCAGTGAAGCTCACCGGACTCATCTAAATCAGTTAAGGAAGGAGACATCAGATAAAGACCTTAAGCAAAAAATAAAATCATTTATTGGCGCTCAGAAGCAGTATAGCGTTACGGAGCCTAGTGATGACGAGTAAATAGCTGGCTCAAATTCTCATTCGGACAAGATTAAGGAGCTGTCTAGGATTTACAATCCGATAGAGTTGGTTTGCTTTTAAATCTAGAGTGTTTACTAATCGAAAGATATTAAAAGCAAACCGACTGAACTATTTCATCCAACGGTAGAATATCATTCTTCTCTTGGTGTAAATCGATATCGAGTGTTTTTAGCGCTTATGAAAATTGTCGAGCGGCTTTTTTCGGAATGGAGTCTGCTGTCAAATAGATTAGGCTAGAGAGATTGAAAGTCGGTAAAAAAACTATCCCATGATTGGATAGGTGTCAAAAAATATATAATCGAAGAGAAAGAGATAAAAAGAGGTATATGTTTATGCCTCTTTTTATCTGAAGAAATAGAGGTTATTTTATTTTAATAAATGTATTTCCATCATAAGTTAAACTTGATACTAAACGGTCCGCCAAATTAAACTGAACGGGGTAACCGGAAAACATAATCAATTCAACTCGCATAGAATCTTGTTTGGTGAATGCCGTCGCTTTTGACTTTAATTGTCCCCAGCTGTAATTAAATACACCAGATTCATCTAGTTCGACTTCAATATTACCTAATAACGAATGTTGATAGGTTCCAGTGTAGTCACTCTTTGGGTTCGATAATTTCCATGGCCGAGCATTTAGTTTGTGTGTGTGGCCAGCTAACATTTTTGGAAACTTCTCAACAAAACTTTCTATCTGTTTTAGGCCTTCTTCAGCCTCTTTTTCAACATTGGAATCTCCGAGCAAGATACCATAGGCTATGCTGCTAGCAACACCTGTCATACGCCTACTCAAATAACCTTCATTATTTAATATTACCACACCGATATTTTTTTCAGGCATAAATGAAACTAATGCATGAGTTCCAGCAAAGCCCCCCAAATGGTGCAACATCCTTTGGCCCTTATAATCGCCCGTGAACCACCCCCAGGCATAACCATCGCGAACAAACTCATCAAATTTACCTTGACCCTTTATCTGTTGAGTTTGTGATTGCCTTACAACACTAGCAGGCAATACTTGTTTGCCATTTATTTTCCCCTGACCCAATTGAGCCAAAACCATTTGCGCCATATCGGTAGCTGAGGTTACCATTCCGCCAGCTGAGTGCATTGTTGTGTCAACTTTTTCAAGGTACAAGGCTTCATTTTTGTTCTCGTTAACAAACGAATATGGACTCGCCACATCCCACCCAGATCCTTTTGCCTCAGACATGATTGACGTAGTGCGAGTCATACCAAGCGGGGAATAGACATTGTTTTTTATACTTTCTTGCCAGCTTAGTTCGTGATTGTCATCATACCAAACGCTCAGCAAATTATATCCAAAATTAGAATAATCAAATGTTCCGTACTTTCCTTCTCCTAACGACTTAGTCGTTTCTGAAAGTATTTTCTTTCTTGAGTCTAAGTCGTGGATGCCCGTATATGCAACCGCCCAGCCAAGCTCTTGACTTTCTATTCCGCTACCGTGAACCAGTAAATCTTTAACCGTGACTTGATTTAATATTTCGTCCGATAGGTGTTTAAATGTCCCTTTTGGGAATAGTGTCGCTAAGTTATCATCTGCCATTAACCCTTTATTATTGATATCGATTAATGTGCTCATTGAATAAAAAGGCTTAGTGGTAGACGCTACATAAAAAGCAGTATCTTTAGTCACTAGTTTTTTATTCGCTATATTGCTATAGCCAAAGTTTTTCTGATAGATAATTTTTCCGTCTCTAACGATTGCAATTGCAGTTCCGGATTCTAACCCTGATACCCTTTTTGTTTGTTCAATAAATTGGGTGAGCGGTGAAAACTCACTTTCTGCAAAAATTGATTGTGAAGCAGCTATTAATGCTATTGAGGTCATTACCTTCTTAAACATAATCGTTTCCTTTGATAGTGTGGCAAACTGATATTAAATATATAAAATCGGAATGTAACTTGAGCCTATTCTTCTAAACTAAGCTCATTGTTTGTATCGAGTCTTGTACTCTGAAAATACTTTGTTTTGGGTCGAAAATGGATGAAGATGCTCAGTGCTATCTAATATTTCCTGGCATACACTCATATTATTATCTGGAATAGCCTGTTTTAATTCCGTTAGAATTAGTTCGTAAATAATGCCGCAATACGTGTCCATACAAACCAAGGCGCTTTTGGTGTTGAACGCTTGAATGACATTTGAAAGATCAGAAGTTAACGCGGCCGTTAATGACTCTCGTCCATCAGCGCAGATCTTGAACGATACATCTTTAGTACCAGCGTATATAACTTCGCCATTTTTCCTAAGGGTTAAATGAACATTTTCAATAACGATGGGTTGATAAACCTTGATTCGGACTTCAACCCCTCGGCCCGCTGCGTCAGCAAGTAGAGGCGCGTAATAGTCGGCGACTTTGGGTTCCAATTCACCAACCAAAATATGTTGAGCCTCCCTTATGATTTGCTCACCAGCAGTTAGAACTTGTGAAATGTTCTTTAATTGATAAACGCTCTCGTTGTCTAGTTGTTTAGGTAGCTGCCTTAGTTGTTCGCTTAAACTTGAAATATTGTTTTCGAAGCGGGATTGCTCCAATTCCAAGACTTGCTTCCATGGTACCGCGCTGCAAATCTTACTATCGCCCACTGTTAGCTTTATGGCGCCTTTAATAGATAATCCCTCGACCCCTTTATAAACATTGGCTACAGCCTTCCCAATTCCCTTGGCGATCGCATATCCCGTGTGTTCCCCATTTGTTAAAAGAAACAAATAGATTTCACTTTCAAGTTGTGTAAAGCCTAGCTGGCATAACTGTTCAATTAACGTTTTGTTTGTTTTCTTAAGATTACTGTTCATTCTGGCTTCTTAGTCTGGTAGTAGTTGCATCTGCTACTACTATACACTTAGTGCTTGAAAGCTCAATCAATTTTTATTGGCGAAAATGTAACCAGTCATTTAAAACTATACGAAACAATAGCTTAGATTTGGAAGTTGAAATATTCGAAGGAACGAAAAATAGACTATTGGCGTATAATATCCGGCGGTTAATAAAAATTAGAAAAGACAAGAAAGTGGAGCAATACAAGAAAATATACTATTGGTTCAATAGAAAGAAAACACAGAGTAATTCAGAACTTCTTCCGCCGACTGTTAATGCACCAGCGGGGGTATTTATAAGATGTAATGACCTAACTGGCGTAGACTAAAGCAGAACACAATCGCTTAAATAGCCCGGCTCCACACGAGCAGCTTGAGTCTATCGATGTTCGAAGGTTTGCTTTGTTCCTGTGTGGAAAACGCTATTGAAATGAATCTGGAGCTGCTCTACAGACTATTTTATTCGAATCAGATTAAACACATAGTTTAATCGGCGAACAGCTGAGCCAATTTGATTACGGGTATACAGATCAGAGGCTTACGTTAAAATTACAATTAGAGAATGATCAACTTTTAGTAAGTAGCACAATTCAGTTAAATTTTAAAAACACACCGACTGAACTATCTCATCCAACGGTAGAATATCATTCTTCTCTTGGTGTAAATCGTTATCGAGTGTTTTTAGCGCTTCTGCAAATTGTCGAGCAGCATTTTCTAAGGTAGAGTCTGGTTCAAATTGATAACTTTTATAATTGTCTAAACGTTGGTCCAAGATATTATTGCTATTAAACCGACCAAATACTTTTAGAAAACTCCTTAATTTGAATCGGTTATATCTCGGAACCTCATCAATGGAAAACGTGTTAGGAAGGGGGGACTGCAGGTCGCTAAAACCGTATTCCATGGCTAGTTGATAATAAGACATATGTTCAACCGTATGTAAAACGGAAACCTGCCAAATAAGCAGCGATAGACTCTTTACTAAATCAGCGTACTGAAAACCGGGAAGTCTTTCCTCCATATACGCAGCTACTTTTTGGTAGTCTTGCTGATCAATATGAGGAGCAACCTGACTAACAAATTTTTCAATGACTAAATAATAGCGTTTCAAAAAATCAAAGTAGGGGATTCGAGTATCCATTGATTCAGGAAAGCTGAAATGATGCTTCATATCAACGTAATGGTTAGATGTGTTTTCTAAAATACCTTGCCTGAAATCCTCGCCATACAAAGGAAAGCACTTCCATGGCGTTAAACGATTTTTCAGTGACGGTGTATTGTCAGTAGATAGCTGAGTATAAACAGCTTGGTAGTTAATCCGATTAGTGAAGCGAGTGTGCGGATACAATAATTTATAGAGAACGCTATCTCTACTAAGTTTCCTAAAAACAGCCGCTGAGAAGCTATCGGGGTAAGCAAAATGAACCCAGTTATGGGAAGCCATTGGGATCGCTATAGTATATTGATAAACCAGATGATTAATTATAGATTGCCAGTTGGCATGTTGACTGTCATAACTATTACCAGACTTATCTATAGCGCAATAGAAATCTCTTTTCGGTGAAAATTTAAAATGAGTAATATCAAATACATGGCCTTTCCATAGCGGCGCTTTCATTACTTCAAAGGAAGTGACGTAGCAGTCTTCGCTGTCGCTCCAGCGGGTCATTAGAGCTCCGGAGGATGAAAGGAACATTTGCATCAGTATGTCGAGGTTTGCGACTTTCGGATGATTCCTTTTGTGCAGCATGAGCGCCAGTTCTTCCGCGACTCCGGTAGTCATTGGCGGTAAGTAAGTTTCGCTTCGGTAATTTAAAAAGTCTAACTCTAAGTCCCTGGGTACTTCTAAGGTCATTGCAATCTTGCGGCCGTGTGGAGTATCAACTTGCTGAATGATTTTTTTTGAATTGGTGATCGTTTTTGCTCGAATTATCGCTTTGGATAGCGTGCGATTGAGTAGTAACTTGAAAGGCAGCGATAAGCCTTTGAGTAGCGTAACAGTTATTTGGTATAGCATATTCGCTCTCTATAACGTTATGTGGTTAGTCGTTAACAACGAGAAATCACTGGGTTACTTTGATAATTGCTATTATATTGGAATGCTCGAAAAGTCTAAATCACTATTTTTTGGATAATTCTCTGGGCGTTAGTATTTTTTTAGCGTCGCTATTTTCTTGAGAGATTGAAATCCTTGACCTGTGGCCCTTGTTTGTTAACGGTTAACGAGGTTTGTTTAATCTTGTTACATTTTGTCAAACCTGAGGCATAGCAATATGTGTACACTGGTTAAAGGCAGTATTACAAGTCTGTGCTTAGTTTACGCAAACTGCAGCTTCGCACTATAACTGCAGTTTCGCACCACATAGATTTGATATATTTAGAGATACGCATTCAAAGTTGGCTCATTTGTGAGGGGATACAATGAGAACAAAACATACAAGAGCAAAGATGGTTGAAGGATTTAAGAAAAGAGTCGCTCAGGCTTTTTCTGATGTTTTTAATAATCCGGTCGGCAGGCCTGCTAAGAAAGCAATCATTACCGTGGTTGGTGTTATGGTTACCTTGCTCGGTGTGCTTTTAATCGTTTTACCAGGGCCCGCATCATTATTGATCCCTATTGGGCTTGCAATTTTGTCGTTGGAATATCCAATTGCCCGAAAATGGCTACGTAAATTTCAGGTTGTATTAACCGAGTCTGCGAAAAAGGCCGATGCTTTTTTTGCAAAACGTAAGGCCTCGCAGCGCTAAACAGTTCGGTTACAACTTTGGTCTCGACGCGAAAAAAAAGCTTGCACCATGCAAGCTTTTTTATGCCGCCAAACTCTCATAAAAAGCAGTGACTATTTAGAAGGTAAAGTGCGCTTAAGAAGATAAAGTACTTTTACATACTTCTACGATACTGTCCGCCAACCTCATAAAGTGTTTGTGATATTTTTCCAAGGGAGCAGTACTTGGTCGCTTCCATAAGCACTTCAAAGATATTCTCATTATCCAACGCAGCTTTTTGAATATTCTTAACTTGCTGCTCTATCATTGAGTCGTTAGCTTCATGAAGTCTACCAAGCATTTCGATCTGATATTCTCTTTCTTCCATTGTTGAGCGAATCACTTCACTAGGAACAACGGTTGGAGAACCTTCCGCCGATAGGAATGTATTAACACCAATAATAGGGTATTCACCGGTATGCTTAAGCATCTCGTAATGCATTGACTCTTCCTGAATCTTAGAGCGCTGATACATGGTTTCCATGGCACCTAGCACACCACCGCGCTCACTGATTCTTTCAAATTCTATGAGTATTGCTTCTTCAACTAGGTCGGTTAGCTCTTCAATAATAAATGAGCCCTGTAATGGGTTCTGATTTTTATTAAGACCTAGCTCACGGTTAATAATCAACTGAATAGCCATTGCTCGTCTTACCGAAGCTTCGGTAGGGGTGGTTATTGCTTCGTCATAGGCATTGGTATGTAATGAGTTACAGTTATCATAAATTGCATAAAGTGCCTGCAACGTAGTACGAATGTCATTGAAGTCAATTTCCTGAGCATGTAGTGATCGCCCGGAAGTTTGAATATGGTACTTTAACATTTGCGCTCGAGAATTTGCGTGGTACTTATGTTTCATTGCTTTTGCCCAAATTCTTCTAGCTACTCGACCGATAACTGCGTATTCGGGATCGACACCATTAGAGAAGAAGAAACTGAAATTAGGCGCAAACTTATTAATGTCCATACCGCGCGCTAAATAGTACTCTACAAAGGTAAATCCATTTGCCAGAGTAAACGCCAGTTGTGAAATCGGGTTAGCTCCAGCTTCTGCAATATGGTATCCAGAAATAGAAACAGAATAGAAATTTCGAATATTTTTTTCAATGAAGTATTCTTGAACATCTCCCATTAATCGAAGTGCAAACTCCGTTGAAAAAATACAAGTGTTCTGAGCTTGATCTTCTTTTAGGATATCCGCTTGTACGGTTCCGCGAACTTTCTGAATAGTGTCAAACTTGATCGTTTGATAAACATCATCAGCGAGTACTTGGTCACCAGTTACGCCAAGTAACATTAGTCCTAGTCGGTCATTACCTTCAGGTATTTCACCTTGATAAACCGGAACAGGAAGACTCTTAGCCGCATAAATATCAGTAATTTTTTGCTTAACCTGCTGCTCGAGACCATTTTCTTGAATGTATATTTCACACTCCTGATCAATGGCAGCATTCATGAAAAAGCCAACCAAGATCGGCGCCGGTCCATTAATAGTCATAGAAACCGATGTAGTTGGTTTAGTTAGTCTAAATCCTGAGTAGAGTTTTTTTGCGTCGTCTAAACAATAAATAGAAACACCAGCGTTACCAATTTTTCCGAATATGTCAGGACGATAGTCGGGGTCGTCACCATATAGCGTTACTGAGTCAAACGCCGTTGAAAGCCTTGCTGCAGGCATTCCTTTACTAACATAGTGGAAACGTCGATTCGTTCTTTCGGGGCCACCTTCGCCGGCAAACATCCGAGTTGGATCTTCCCCTTCACGTTTAAATGGAAATACACCCGCCGTATAAGGGAATTGACCAGGGAAGTTTTCTTGAAGTTTCCATTTTAGACGGTCGCCCCAACCTTTGTATTTAGGCGTCGAAATCTTAGGGATTTTCTTATCTGATAACGAGCGCGTATGTGTTTCCACTTTGATTTCTTTATCACGAACTTTATAAACAAAGTAGTCATCTTGATATTGTTTACACTCTTCATCCCAAGCTTCGAGAAGTTTGCTATTTTCACGGTCAAGTTTTAGCTCTGTATGATCTAACAGCTGCTTAATCGCGTGAGTTAAATTAGCATCGTCATTAGCTTCTATCGCTTGTAAAGTCTCGCTGACGCCCTGAAGCTTTTGAGCCTGCTCTGATTGGCGTTCTGCCCATTGATCGTACGAGCGGTTATTTTCCGCAATTTCAGCGAGATAACGATTTCGCTTCGGTGGAATAATAAATAATTTTTCGCTAATCGTTTCGCTAGAATTGAAATTGGACTCCAACGACGTTTGTGTTTTTTCTTGTAGAACTTGCATTAACTGGCGGTACAAAACGTTAGTGCCAGGGTCATTAAACTGACTAGCAATAGTGCCATAAACCGGCATTGTATCAGTGGCTTCTTCAAATCGAGTATGGTTACGTTGATACTGCTTTTGTACGTCTCTTAATGCATCTAACGCACCACGCTTATCGAACTTGTTAATTGCGATTAAATCAGCAAAATCCAGCATGTCGATTTTTTCTAGCTGTGTAGCCGCGCCATATTCTGGGGTCATTACGTACATTGATACATCTGAATGCTCCTCAATCTCAGTATCCGATTGTCCGATTCCAGAAGTTTCCAATATAACTAAGTCAAATCCCGCCGCTTTAACAATATTAACAGCGTCTTGAACGTGTGGAGAAAGTGCTAGGTTTGATTGTCGTGTTGCTAAGGAGCGCATATAAACACGGTCGTTTTTGATCGCATTCATTCGAATTCTGTCACCAAGTAATGCACCACCGGTTTTTCTTTTAGAAGGATCAACCGATATAATCGCAATATTCTTGTCTTCAAAATCCATAAGGAAACGTCTAACTAGTTCGTCAACGAGTGACGATTTTCCTGCGCCCCCGGTTCCGGTAATACCCAGTACCGGCGTCATAGAACTTTCTGCTGTTTTTTTAACTTTTTCTAGTAATGCTTGGCTTTGTTCTGGAAAATTTTCGGCGGCGGAAATAAGTCGCCCAATCTCTCTGTGTTGTTGATGCGAGGGAACATCGCCTGGAGCCGGTTTTCCGTCGGTAAGGTCACCGGTTGCAAAGTCTGCACTGGCTACCAGATCGTTGATCATGCCTTGTAGACCAAGTTCACGGCCATCGTCTGGAGAATAAACTCTTGCTACACCGTGCTTGTGAAGCTCCTCAATCTCTTCAGGAAGTATGACTCCGCCACCACCAGCAAATACCTTAATATGTCCACAGCCGTTTTCCTCAAGAAGATCGACCATGTATTTTAAGTATTCAACGTGTCCGCCTTGGTAGGAGGTCATAGCAATAGCTTGTACATCCTCTTGGATTGCACAGTTAACAACTTCTTGAACGCTGCGGTTATGACCCAAATGAATGACTTCGCAACCGGTCGCTTGAATAATCCGGCGCATAATATTGATTGCCGCGTCGTGACCGTCAAACAAAGAAGCTGCGGTAACCATTCTGATTTTATTGGTGCTTTGATAAGGGGTGGCTTCTGACATAATAGATCCTGGATTAATCCTATGTATGGTAATCAGCCCATCTCTCCAAGCGAGACTGAAGCGATCAGAGAGATAGCGGTTGTTACCGGTAAAATATGGCGCGGATTATAGCAAAAATCATCAGCTGTGAGAAATATGACACGTTAGTCTTTAGCAAAATTAAAGGGAGAGCTTATGATTTTTTCTTGTTTATCTTCAATTTACTTATGACTTTTTATTAGGATAAGTTGTTTTAAAGTATTCAACTTTCCATAAAATTGAGCTGAAAGTCTTATTTCCGTAACGTAAAATGAACATGACCCCGCATCGAGCAACCCTGAGGTGAATTAATGAGGCGGCAAAAACAGTCATATTACGAGGAAGAGAGTGAATATTGGGAGAGCACCTAAATAACCATTGATTCTTAAAAAAAACGTTGGTTTCAAGTGGTATCTTACCTGCTTCACGATAGTTATAGCTCGCTAATTGAGTAACCAATAACAAACAAAGCAAATCCAAGATAGAACTAAGAGAGTCCAAGGTAAAATAGTTGGGTTGTTGCTAGGTGATGTTAATTCTTCGGTTAGTGGTTCTTTTATGCTGTCGTTAGTCTTCTGCCGTGCGCTTTTTAATTTTTTGTTTATTTCTCGAGTACGCTCTTTTTGTTGCTTTTTAAATTGCTCAATGCCTTTTTGAATGCCTTGTGCAATTAATTTTGTTTGCTCTTTGGTTTGTCCTGGGCGCTGAGTAGCTTTGGCTATTTTATCTGCTTCTGCAATAGTTTCTTTTGAGGTTCCTGTTTTGTATTTTCCCATTAGCTTAAAGTCTCACCTTTGTTAGTTGCTGTATCTTGCATAACAGGAATTTGACTGCACCAGTCAACAATCATATCGACCCAGTCAGGGTGAAGGTTTAAGCAAGGAGCTAGTTTTAAACTGTGTCCGCCCGCTTCAAGAAAGGTTTCTTGTCCTTGAATTGCGATTTCTTCTAAGGTTTCAAGACAGTCTGTAACAAATGCGGGACAAATAACAACCACATCCTTAATACCTTTTTTGGCTAACTCAATAAGGGTATTTTCGGTACTTGGCTCAAGCCATTTCGCTCTGCCTAATCTCGACTGAAACGCCACCGTATACTGCTCTTCGCTTAATCCCATTTTTTCAACGAATAACCGCGTTGTTTCAAGCACTTGGTGGCGGTAACAAAATTGGTGTGCCGCCGAGTTTTGAGTGCAACAGTCTGCAGATTTTAAGCAGTGGCTGCCCGTTGGGTCTGCTTTGATCAAGTGACTTTCCGGGAGACCATGGTAGCTAAATAACAAATGAGGTGCGTCGCTTTCCGGTTGTTCGGGATTACTCACGGAGCGCTCAAACAAGTAGGGTGAGGCATTTTCGACTAAGGCATCGATATATTTTGCTTCATTATAGAAAGGAGCTTTTACTCGTAGACGCAATGCAAGGTTATGTTCTTTAATAATTCGCTCCGCTTCTCTGATGGAGGTGGTTACCGTGCTGTCAGCGTAATGTGGATAAAGCGGAATGAAAAAGACTTCTTCAATTGCTGGGTTTTCAGCGATTTCTAATAGCTGGCTTTCGATACTAGGATTTCCGTAGCGCATGGCTAAATGAACGGGTTGAGTTAGTTTGCTTTGCACCTTTTCCCGCAGTTCTTTAGAAAAGCTGACTAGTGGTGAGCCTTTATCGGTCCAAACTTGCCGATAAGCTTCCGCTGAATCCTTCGGTCTCTTAGGTAAAACAAATAAGCTAACTATCATACGTCTTATAAGCCACGGCACTTGTATGACATAAGGGTCCATAAGAAATTGGTTCAAATATTCTCTGACCGGTTGTTCTTTGCAGTCGTCGGGAGAGCCTAGGTTGGCTAATAATACCGCTTGATTGTTCATGGATTGTGGGTTCGCTCGGTGTTGAAAGGCAATAAAAAGCCTTCAAGTCTTCAATAGTTGCTCGTTTATACGCTATTTTGGCGCAATCGGACAATAAAACTCATCGGACCAGTTGCGTTAATCAATTAAAGCTGCCAGAATACAAGAGTCACTTATTAGAATATTACGCAGGTTTTCCATGACTCAATACACAGCGCCCATTGCCGACATGAAATTCGTTTTTGAAGAGGTCTTTGATTTTTATAGTCATTACCAAAAATATCCGGCTTATCAAGAAACGACAGCGGACCTCGTTGATATGATTATGAGTGAGTGCGGAAAGCTATGCGAATCTGAGTTGGCGCCGTTATATCAAAGTGGTGACAAAGAAGGATGCCAATTTGATGATGGTGTAGTAACAACCCCTAAGGGGTTTAAAGAAGCCTACCAACAATACATTGAAGGTGGCTGGCATGGTCTTTCACACCCAGTAGAATATGGCGGTCAGGGGTTGCCCCAATCGGTTGGTCTAATTAGAACCGAAATGGTTGGTACCGCTAACTGGGCATGGGGGATGTATTCAGGCCTAACCTTGGGCGCTATGAATACGTTGATTGAGCATGCTAGCGAGCAACAAAAAAACATGTTCTTGCACAAGCTAACATCCGGCGAGTGGGGGGGAACCATGTGCTTAACAGAAGCACAGTGTGGTAGTGATTTAGGCCAAGTAAGGACAAAAGCTGAACCGTGCGAAGACGGTACTTATCAAGTGACAGGCAGCAAGATATTTATCTCTGCCGGCGAGCATGATCTCACGGAAAATATCGTTCACATTGTTTTAGCCAAACTGCCCGATGCCCCTAAGGGAACTAAAGGTATTTCGCTTTTTATTGTGCCTAAGTTTAACGTCAACGATGATGGATCTTTAGCGGAACGTAATCATGTGAACTGCGGTTCAATTGAAGACAAAATGGGGATCAAAGCCTCTGCAACCGCGGTAATAAATTTTGATAATGCTAAAGGTTATCTGATAGGCGAGCCGAATAAAGGTCTCGAATATATGTTTACCTTTATGAATACCGCTCGTATAGGAACCGCGATGCAAGGAGTTTGTAGTGCTGAGTTGGCTTATCAAACGTCTCTGCCTTATGCAAAAGAGAGGCTTTCTATGCGTTCGCTGTCTGGGGTTAAACAGCCAGAGAAGATCGCTGATCCAATTATTGTACATCCCGATGTTAGACGCATGTTATTGACTCAAAAGGCTATTTCCGAAGGCGGCCGAGCGATGATTTTTTACGCTGCTAAAATCGTGGATGAATTGGAGCAGGCTGAAACCGAAAAAGAACGGCTAAAACTGGATGATGAATTAGGGTTTCTAACGCCAATCTTGAAAGCGTTCTTAACAGAGCTTGGTTGTGACTCTGCGAATCTTGGTCTCCAAGTGTTTGGCGGTCATGGTTACATCAAAGAGTGGGGCTTAGAGCAGATAGTGAGGGATGCAAGGATCTCAACACTTTATGAAGGTACCACAGGGATCCAAGGGCTTGATCTGTTGGGTCGAAAAATTCTATTACAGCGCGGACGCAGCTTTAAAGCGTTTACCAAGGAAATACTCTCTTTTTGCAAAGACCACAGTATGCTCTCCGATAATGTTCACAAACGCCGCATGAACAAGTTTATTTGGCCGCTTAGTAAAGCAACTATCAATTGGCAACAATACTCGTTGCGTTTAGCCCTGAAAGCGCGAAAAAATAGAGACGTCGTAGGCTCTGCCTCGGTCGATTATTTAATGTACTCAGGTTATATCGCTATGGGTTACATGTGGGCCATGATGGCGCAAAAAGCCAATGAACGAATTGCTGAAAAGCCAGATAATATTGAGTTTTATAGAGCCAAGGTTAGAACCGCAGAATTCTATTTCGAACGGATTTTCCCTAGAATTAAAACCCTATCAACGACTATGATGGCGGACCCTAAAAGCTTAATGCGTTTGGATGAAGATTCTTTTTCATTTTTATAGTCACGCTTTTTAAAGTCATTAATCGAGCGAACCCGTATTTGAGCCGAACTAAGTAGGAGTTGGCTAAGTCAGATATAGCCAAATCAGATATAGCCAAGTCAGGTTGAGCTAATTAGCCCAGACTAAAAAGCTACAGCCAGCAGCAACTTTATCCGCAATGTTGTCTGTTGGTTTTATTGGTTTTATTGGTTTTATTGGTTTGAACTATACGAGTAGCAAACCGTTAAACAACCCTTCCTTTATAGCACGATATATCCCCGTTATTAATCGTGAGTCTTGATTGAAAACAGCTATAAGTCTCTTCTTTTCTTGTTAAGTGATGTATGATGATAGCTAGATTGCGTTAAGGATTTGTCGTTACCTTCGACTAACTGTAAAGGAATGAATTGATGGAAAAGACGGTTCAACATAACCCGTATAGCACACCTGTTTCAGATATTGTTTCGAACGCTGATGATTCTAGTATTAACGTTTTTAAACGTTTTAGTGCTTGGTTTGTTTTTTTACTTAATCTAGTGACTCTTGGAATATACAGCTATGTATGGTTCTATCTTCGGAGTCGCACTATCAATACTGACACGAACCTTAAAATCCCCGAGTTGTTGATTTACACCATTTGCGGCGTTTATGTCGTGTCGACCGGATTGGAGATATTGGCTTTTGTTACTGAATTGCCGCCTTTGATTCAGCAATATAACATTATTTCTGTTTACATAACTGCGCTGCTGCAGATATTTGGTTTTTTTGTTTTGCGAAGTAGTTTATTGGATTTACTTAGAACGGAGAAGACCATTGGGCTGAAAATTAGCGGCTTTATGACGTTTTTCTTTGGTGCGATTTACCTCCAATATAAAATTAACGAAGCGTTAGATATTGAGAGTGGTAGGTTAGAAATTTCTCGAACCAATTCTCGAACAAGTGACTCGAGTTCTGCGGCTGAAGCTACACCGGTTGAAGACTCTGAATTAATCGTCGATGGTATTGAATTTGGTAATTATAGCGAGAGCGAATTGAAAGATTGCTTAGCAAACATCGATCAACAGAAGTACCCAGAGCGTACCAAGGCAATTAAGTTAGCGTTAACTCGCTTTAGGTAATTGTTTCCGCAGAGTTATTATTGCTCATTATCGAGAAAAGCCAAAGTTTGTTATGAAAGAAAAAGTTAGCTAATCCGGTCCTAAATTTCTAACTAACCGGGCTCTTACTCTTCTATGGTGATTTGTTGACCTTGAAATTCAACACGCTGTCCCGCCACTATTTTGCATCGTTTGCGAGTCTCAATCTGGCCGTTGACAGTGACCATACCTTCAGCAATAAGCTGTTTTGCAATGCCACCGCTTTCGCACCAACCTTCAAATTTAAGCAGGTTATCAAGAGTAACGTGTGGGCGACCATTAAGAGAAAAAGTTTGCATGGATTGTATCAACTAAATATCCGAAAGCAGACATTATACTTAAACTCCAGCTAACATCATAATTTGCTTTTCAGTTGGGTCTAATCTTGACATAATAGCCGCCCTTTTTTTTGGTAGAAATGCATATTATGTGGTTCAAGAACCTTCATATCTATAAGATACCTAGCGATTTTTCATTAACGGCTGACGAGTTGGCTGAAAAGCTTGAAGAGAAAAGGTTTAGTCCTTTGGCTCGCCAAGCGGATAAAACTTTAGGTTGGATCTCTCCAATTCATAGAAACAAAGACTATCTAGTGCATGCTGCAGGCGGTTGTTTCTTATTTTCTATGCGTAAAGAGCAGAAGGTAATTCCCGCAAGCGCTTTGAAAGAAGCTTTGGAAGAAAAGGTCTTTTCCCTAGAAGAAGAATTTGGGCGTAAAGTTTATCGAAAAGAAAAGCAGTCGATAAAAGATGATCTTGTAAGTACTATGCTGCCAAACGCCTTTGCTCGTTCAAGCCATATTACCGCGTATTTTGATACATTAAGAAACTTGTTAGTAATCAACGCTTCTAGTCCCGCTCAAGTTGATGAATTTTATGATCTATTAACCGAAACTATAGGCTCATTTGGAGCGCTTCCATTAATCGCCGATGAAAACCCCGCCGAAATCATGAGTCAATGGGTTAAGGTTTCACCACCTAAAGGATGGTCATTAAGCGGCGATTATCAGTTAAAAGACCACAAAGAAGAGCGCACTGCTAAATTTAAAGACTATGATGCAGAAAATCCATTTGTTATTGATCTTTTAGATGATGGTTATAGCATCCATCGCCTTGGTATCCGGTTTAAAGAGCAGCTTAGTGCTGTTATTCAAGATGACTTGCAAATTAAGAGTTTAAAGTTTAATGACGAGCTTTTAAAAGATAATGATGAGTTAAAAGGGCAGGATGAACTGGTCAAATTTGATGCTGACTTCGCATTAATGACGTCGAGTATTGCTACTTTTACTCAAGAATTATTCAATTTATTCTTAACAGAGAGCAAAAAATAGCAAAATTGACTGCTATAGCACTAGTAAACCGGTATATTTTTACTAAAATTGTAGTATGTTCAAGAAAATTCACCGTTTGCGGTTTTACCGCTTGGTAAACTAAAGGCTCTATGCAGACATCTGATCTAACTAAAATAGTCGAACAGAAAACGCTTAAGCTAATCGATAATATGGAAGTCGCGGCTTTTGAGAGCGAGGCACCGCTTCGCGCTGAAAACTACGTAAAGCTCGCTAACCTGTATCATTTTCACAAAGAGTTTTTGAAAGAACGAGATATATTGGTTCGCTTTACCGAATCTTCGTTGGCGTTTGAAGAAGATTTAATGGAAATTTACGAACGCATCGAGCATATTTCTAAAACTATTCATTTAGCCCCAGAAGCTGATGCTTCGCTCGCCGAAACCGACGAGTCGCTATCATTGGTTGGCATCGAGTCAGAGCCTGACGTCGTTGAATTGAGCTCCAATACGAAAGTTATTCATAAGCATAAAAACGAGTCCTCCAATTTAAGTGGAAAAACTATAAAGGTTCTTAGCGTCTGCGCCGTTTACACTGGCAGAGGAGACGAAGATGAAATTGTGCAACTATCGTTGGTATTAACCCAGTATACAGAAGGCGAGGAAACACCATTTCATATTCTGGATACTTATACCGGTAACCGAACGACATTATTGCCGCCGGCAAAGAAAATTCTCAGTAAATTTAATATTAGGGATGATGCCGCGGAAACGCGTCCACTGAAGAGTGAAAAAGTTATCCAACTGTTTAATCAAGCGGACTATGTTGTTAGCCATAATAATCCCAATATAGAACGCCGTTTTATTGTTACTTTGTTTCCTGAGTTAATTAGCTGCAAATGGTATTCAACTCAAAAGGACATTCCTTGGAGAGCGTTGGGTTATGACTCAATTAGTCTTTCAAAAATAACCATGGCGCTTGGAAGACGCAAGCCAAGAAGCAGCTTAGAAAGAGCCAAGGCTATTAGTCAACTGTTGCAGCACCATGAACCGTCTAGTAATAATTATTTGATTGAGCGAATTCATTACATGAAACCGATGCAAGCGCTTGAAATGACTAAAGCAATGAAGCATCAGCATAACCGAATGGCTAATAAAAAAGGAGGCGGTAAATGGCTTTTCGGTCTAGTTTTAATCGCGTCGGCCGCCGCCGTCGGGCTTTGGTATATGGGGATTATTCAGCTCTAAAATTAGTTTAGCGCAGACAGGTGATATTTCCTCTAGCGGTTACTCAACGGACAGGGGATTGCTATAGATTTACGAGCGTTTGTGTATGTTCCACAATTATTTCATTATCTAAATTTGATGCACCGCTAAACCACTGGTTGCCGTTCGAATAAAGCGCATCGGTAAAGAATGCGTCTACCAGCTCACTGGTTAACTCAACCGCTCGATATGCATCCACCTCACCTAATCCAAGTTCTTGTTCGTCATGGTCCCACTGCCACCATAAAATATGGTCAGTAAAACTAACGTGCTCAAATTCCGGTAATCGAATCTTATACTGTTGAGCTCCGGCTTGCTCAAAGTTGAATTTAGGTTGATGGTCTTTTGAAAGAATAAATGCGAAAGGTTGTTCAATGTAAATGTCTTCAGCGTTAAAGATAGTACCGTCAATATTCATAATGGCTTTGACGCGAGGATCTTGTGCCGCAGTGTAATAAGAAGCCGCTCCACCATAAGAATGACCAAAAAGTCCTAATCGGGCTAAATCCAATTTCTGAAAAAATGAGCTGTTTGGCGAGTTATTGATTTGGCTAATGGTATCGATGACAAATATTTGATCTTCTGACCAAATGGGTAAGTAAGCACCAACATTCTCTTTAAGTAAAGGTGCAGCCCAGGTTTGTTGTTGCTCACCTATGTCAGATGGATTGGCACCAAAAGTATGGTTGATAGATATAACAATATAGCCCTGACTAGCCAACTCTGCACTTATGCCGCTATAGGCCTCAGCGCTGTATCCATAGCCATGGGAAAAAACCAGCACAGGATAGTCTGCCTGTTGTTTAGAAAGTGGTGACTCTAAGAATATTTCCCACTTAGCGTCGCGGTAATTGCTGTATTTTAGTCGTTTGCCGTTTCGCTGTTGGTGTCCTACCAGATATTTCCAGCTTGTATCGGATATTACTGGAAGCTTTTGGTAGTTCTCTTCGAAGTCGATAGGATCGACCGTTGGATAATAGAAGCGAACTGATAGCTTACGGTTTTCAACCTGATCTTGTGTAAATGGTTCTAGTCGATACGGGTCGCTGAAGACAAAACTTTTACTGCCGACATGATAGTGGCCGGAAAACTCTGGATAGCTAAATTCTGCATTGCGTCCATATGCCGAGCTGATAATAGGCTTGCTGTTAGCACTTTTTGCCAAGTCATCGATTGGCGCAGTGCTATTTTGTTCGCTACAGGCCGTTAGCACCATCATAAAGCTGATGATGGCCCACTTTTTTAGCTGAGATCGCCGCTGCATAATATGCACAGCAATACTCGGATCTATTTTATGAGTGGGCTTAACTATCAACATATTTTGGCTTTTACCGGAACCATCGTCATTTTTTTAGATAATATAGCCTTGATTGTAGCAAGAAGCGTTGACTAAAACACGATACAAATTCACTATTATCATACTATTTAAGGTAATTGTTTGTTTAGCGTCAACCCCAAGTTTCGGCGTGTGAGGCAGGGATGCTGGGGCTTTAGCAATTGCCGGTTTGTTAGTCGTGCTATTGTTCAGTCGCTTTGTGTGCTCGTTCTTTGGAGATGTCGGCGGGGTTAAAGCTATTCAAATTGAGCGCTGTTAACAGAGTACCAACAAAGAAGAGTATTCATGTATTCACTTTAAAGCATCGGGACCATTGATAGCGTTAATTTTGAAATAAGCCGATTGTGATTGTCAATTGGCAAGATAGCGAGCTTTAATCTGTTGACGCACGCCCTGCTCAACGACTTGCTTGAAGCTCTTTTCAATTTTATCAACTAACGCTTGAGAGGTCTCTTTGTTAATTGCTATATAGT
>CAJQOL010000017.1 GCA_905479925.1 uncultured Kangiellaceae bacterium
AACAAGAACAAGAACAAGAACAAGAACAAGAACAAGAATTATTAGTCCGGTATTGATTAGATAACCAAGCATGGTCTAAACAAAAAAATATTTTGACCTAGAATCATTGCTGGCTCTCACTTAGTTTGAGACTAAAAACTCTTTTAGTAATTTATATAGCTCTTGTTTATTAATAGGTTTAGCCAAAACCCTGTCCATTCCGGCATTCTCGCACTTTTTCATATCATCGGCGGTTACACCCGCCGTAACGCCTATAACTGGCGTTTGTATCATTAATTCCTGTTTGATTTGTTGGGTCGCCTTGTAACCGTCAAGCACCGGCATATGACCGTCCATAAGAATGAGATCGTAGGAAGATTCTTTAAGTAGGCGAATGGCTTCTTCGCCATCATTGGCAAGGGTTATTTTGTGATGATCTTTCTCTAGTAACTTTTGCAGTACCAGCTGGTTCACTTGATTATCTTCCACAACCAGTATTTTGGCTTGAAAAACCATCCCTTGTTGATTCAGCAGATAATCCCCTTGAACTTGCAGCTCTGAAGGTAGACTTGGTTTTCGATCACGTTCTATATTTTCTCGCATTTCTTCAACCAAAATACTAAAAGTAAAACATGAGCCTTTGCCCAGTTCACTTTCAACGGTAACACTGCCACCAAGAAGACCAATGATTTGACGACATATTGATAACCCGAGTCCGGTCCCCTGGAACTTGCGCGTAGAGCTGTCATCGACCTGATAAAATGCTGTAAAAAGCTTGTTTTGATTTTCTTTAGATATACCAATACCTGTATCGATGACCTTAAAAGTTAACTCGTGCTGCCCCGTTTGATGTTTAGAACCAAACACCTGCAGTGAGACACTTCCTTCTTCGGTAAATTTAATAGCATTTCCAATAAAATTAAGTAACAACTGAACAAGTCGTTTGCGATCGCCTGAAACGGTGGTTGGCAGATTAGCATCCAACTCACACTCTAGTTTTATTGATTTTTGCTGAGCTATAGTCCTCAAACCCATAATGACCTGCTCGACTTCCCTCGCAAGTTTAAATGTTTCTCGCTTTAACTTAAGCTGATTCGATTCGGCTTCAGTTATCTGCAAAATATCGTTAACAATATTCAATAAATGGTTGCTGGAGTAATCGATAGATTCTATATATTCGTCAACCTTGTCATGCGGGGTTTGATTCCTTATAACGCCAACCATTCCGATAATTCCATTGAGCGGCGTTCGAAGCTCATGACTCACGTTAGAAATAAATTTTGTTTTGGTATCATTCAGCTCTCGCTCCTTAAGTAGCGCTGAACGTGACAGGCCCTCATAAGCCGCTGCAATAGCAAAAAGGAGTGGGGTTAATGCCAAAAGGGAAAGGTAATTTAGCACTTGGTGAGTCTCTTGAGTCATTTCGGTTGGAAACTTGACGCCGAAAGTTTCGGCTATTTTTAACAAAGTGACTAATGCAAGACAGGCTGCTAAGACCGCTAATCCGTGTCGAACATTGATGGAATTAAGCGCAAGCAATGGCAGAATAACGATCCAAAATAAACCGCCAAACATTGTTCCATAATTTACCAAAGACAGTGCAACAAGCATTAAATAGAGTCCCCACACAAATACCTGCGAGGCTAACCTTACTTTGGCTGTGTATTTCAAGAGGAATGCACTGGACATAGATACTACTAGCCCGTAAAAAATGATAGCTGCTGTTTTAGGCGCGTTTAGCCAATAGACTAGTGACACCATAACAGGTCCCCAAATTAACGTTGAGGTTGTGTTAACCGCCAAGAATTTGGCTTTAAGCTGTTCATCTCTATTAAGCTGTTTGATAGTTGACGGTAAAAACCATCGCTGAATTTTGAGCATTCTTGTTCTTCTTTAATCGGTCGCACGAGTAATATTGAACATTTCTAGGCAACTCTTTTTACTAAGTCCTTTGTGTCTACTGTTAAAGATAGCTTAATTCTGGGTAAAACCATTGTTTACTTTTAGTTGAGTTTGTTTGTACAACTTACATTTAAACCCTTAATCACCTAAATGCCTACGTTCTTCTTCATTGAGCTTCTTCGACGAACCTCTTGATAGAGCGACATCAATTGATGGCAAAGTGTCTAGATGGTTTTATGACTCACTCATACTAGCCAACCAGAACTTCCTTCAACTTACTGCAACGCCATCGGACTGCAAAGTTCAATAAACAGCGTAATTTGCGGAAAATTAATGGGTAGAAGAAGTTAGTATTGACGTCGAGCGCAAAGCAGATTAATCAGTTTCTGTTTGTGACTAGAATAGCGTGAATTTCAGACGCACGGGCTGAAATTGAAGCAGATATCAAATGTGAATCGTCAATAAAAATGATACCGGCAGAGGAACCTTACAAATGCCAAACTAATTGTTATCGCTCAAACACAACTTTACTTAAATGAGCAATATCATCGAAAATCGCTATTGGTTTATGGACTTCTAACTCGGCACGGCTGTTAGCGCCTGTAGTAACACCAACGGCGTCAACACCAGCGGCTTCGGCCATTGCTATATCATGAATACTATCACCGACCATCAAAGCACGATGATTTTTTACACCGGTTTGTTTTAACAATTGTAATAACATCTCCGGGTTTGGCTTAGACTCAGCTTCATCACCGCAAATACTATGCTCAAATTTATTGCTCCAGCCAACGCTGTCCAAAACTCTTTTTAGTCCTTGCCGGCCTTTGCCGGTAGCAACTGAAAGTAAGACAGAGTGCATTTCTAACTGCTCCAACAATCCTACAACGCTTGAAAACAGCTCGGTTGGAGTGTCATTTCCATTTATATATTCTTCTCGGTAGAAGTCTCGAACTTTGTTATGGACCGCAGGCGAAGCGTCAGGAAACAGTTCAGAAACGACTTTCTGCATACTCAAACCAATTGTACTTTTGATTTGACTAGCAGTAGGTATTTCTAACAGGAGGCTAGCGGCGGAATTCTGCATACTAGAAATGATACGCTGGGTGGAGTCCATTAACGTGCCGTCCCAATCGAATATAACTAAGTCATAACGAAGAGTAACTTGGTTTTTCATCATATTTTATCAAAATTCCTGTACTTCTTTAGATTACATCAGGACAAACAACCAATCATCTGATGTTCAGCTAGCCAATGTATTAATGACGGTTTGCATCATTTCTGGTACGGGTGCTTCTATCTCCATTAACTGTTCGTCTTCCGGCAACGTAAAAGATAACTTTTGGGCATGCAATAAAAACGTATTGAGGGACAAACGCTTGAGAAGGCTCTGCTCAGCATCTCGATTACTATATTTTTCGTCACCAAGCAGTGGACACCCGCAATGAGCGGCGTGGACGCTAATTTGGTGGGTTCGGCCAGTAATAGGTTTCGCTCTAACCAAGCTATGTTCTTTAAGCGTTTGTTCAAGATAGAAACGAGTTTGCGAGGGTTTGCCGTTAGCATCAACTAAAACGATTCTTTCCCCGGACTTCCTTTCTGTTTTTAACAAAGGAACGTCAACCCACTGCTTTTTCTTTGGCCACTGTCCATTTACAACGGCTAAATACTCTTTGTTCATTTTCCGGTGTCTCAATTGATTCTGGAAGTGAACTAGGTATGAGCGACGTTTTGCGATTAACAGACAACCACTGGTATCCTTATCGATTCGATGCACTAACTCCAGAAACTTCTCTTTTGGTCGCAACGCTCGAAAGCCTTCTATAACGCCAAACGACAAACCGCTACCGCCATGTACCGCAATGCCTGAGGGCTTATTGACCACCATAAACTGATTGTTCTCAAATAGAATGGAATTCTCGAGATTCTTTACCTGGTCAAAATTTGCAATTTCTTGCTTATTTTCTCTTTCAGCGACTCTTATCGGAGGGATCCTAATAATATCCCCCGTCTTTAGTCGGTAAACCGCCTTAATTCTACCTTTGTTAACTCTAACCTCGCCTTTTCTTAGAATGCGATAAATACGAGTTTTAGGCACACCTTTAAGCTGGCTAAAAAGAAAATTATCAATACGTTGACCATCGTGGGCGTCTGTAATGGTCCAAAACTGAGGTTTATCGAAGGAGTTCAAAAGTTTAGATATTTCAATACAGTGTGTCTGTTTATTATCTAATAAATATGAGGGGATAGCGACAGCTAATTAGAAGCAACACATTAAAATGCAGTGCATTGAGGTTAGTTTAGGCTAAAAGGATAGATACCGGTTATTGTGCTTTTTGTTCCGGTTAAGCAACATCATCCTCTTTAAAGTACTCTCCTAAATGGTCATTAATACGTCGGTTTAACCAAATCTCCATGCTCGAGCCAGATTCGCGGGCGGCTTTCATGACACAATTTTGCTTATCGGCACTGAGACTAATCGAATAATTTCCTATAAATGGAATGGAGTCCTTAGTATTCCGCTCGTTATTTAACAAACAATAGTCATCTACGCATTTAATAAAATTTTGTTTAATCTCTTCGGCGGATCTACCGTCAAACTCAAGCAGATCCATAGCGTTTAGCACCTCTCCGCGCAAAATGGAGTGATGATGATCAAATTCAATTTTCCCGATAAAACCTTTGTGCAACAGCATTTATACACCTCAGTATTCTCTATAAATACCAATTCATTAAACGGTAACTATAGATTAAATATAGCAGCTGTAAGTTTTTTATTTGGAAAAAAAGAGAAAATGTGAAGATATTACAACCACCTTAGTTTTTATTCTTTTTTTGTCTTTAAGTTGACATAACAACTCACTTTACAAAAAAGACATAACCTACTGTTTGTATTAGCTTTATTAAAATATCTCTATCAGAGTTTAATCGCTAATAAGGTGCCCTGTCGAATAGCTCGTTTCGCGTCCAACTCCTTCGCTAAATCAGCTCCACCAATTAAATGTAAGTTGGATCTTGACTCAGACAACTGTTGAAAAAGCGTATTTTCCGGTAGTTGACCGGCACAAACAACAACCGATTCTACGTCGAGGCACTTTTCTACTTGTTGATGTCTTATATGCAAGCCGCCGTCATCAATCTTAATGTATTCAATATCATTCATCATTTGGACTTTCTTATGCTTGAGGCTTAAACGGTGCGTCCAACCCGAAGTTTTCCCCAACCCCGCACCAACCTTGCCTGCGGTTCGTTGCAGCAAATAGACTTCCCTAGGGCTATCTGAAACGGTTGCTTTCTGTAAGCCGCCACGCTCTTGATAATCAACGTCCACTCCCCACTCTTTGTTCCAAGCCACCTGATCGACTGCTAACGACTTATCATGGGTTAAATACTCAGCGACATCAAAACCGATTCCGCCAGCACCAATAATCGCCACACTTTTTCCAACCGCTTTCTTGTGTTTAAGAACATCTAAGTAAGACAATACTTTCTGATGTTCAACCCCTTCAATGGTAAGCTGCCTTGGTTTGATACCGGTAGCAATTACTACTTCGTCAAAAAGATCTGCGCCTAAATCTCCTGCTCCGACCAAGGTATTTAAACGAATGTCGACATTGTGTTTAGCTAACATTTTCTCAAAATAGCGAATGGTTTCAAAAAATTCCTCTTTGCCAGGCACCTGATTTGCGACATTCAGTTGACCTCCAATCTTTCCTGCGGCATCGAACAGAGTCACGAGATGTCCCCTTTCCGCACTATGAACAGCGCAAGCAAGCCCCGCCGGTCCTGCGCCAACAATTGCGACCTTTTTCTTGCTAGTCGTTGGCACAAAATTAATAATCGTTTCTTCACACGCCCTAGGATTTACAAGACAGCTGACGGTTTTATTTTTAAAAGCGTGATCTAAACAGGCTTGATTACACGCAATACAGGTATTGATAAAGTCCGCCTGATTATGTTTTGCCTTGTTCATAAATAACGGATCAGCTAAAAATGGTCTTGCCATAGAGACCATGTCGGCGTGGCCTTCAGCTAAGACTTTTTCCGCAACTTCAGGCGTATTAATGCGATTAGTGGTTATTAGTGGAATTGATACGTGCGGCTTAAGCTTTTTAGTCACCCAGGTGAAGTTCGCTCGAGGAACTGAGGTGACTATGGTCGGAATGCGCGCTTCATGCCAACCAATCCCTGTATTAATAATCGAGGTCCCTACTTGTTCGACTTGCTTCGCAAGTTGGATGACCTCGTCCCAACTGCTTCCTTTATCCACCAAATCAAGCATTGAGAGCCTGAAAATTATAATGAAGTTAGAATCTGTGGAAGCTCGTACTGCTTTAATTATCTCCAACGCTAAACGACATCGATTCTCAAAGCTTCCTCCCCAGCGGTCCGTGCGTTTATTGGTTTTAGTAACAATGAATTGATTAATTAAATAACCTTCTGATCCCATAATTTCAACGCCATCATAACCGGCGCGTTTTGCAAGTTTTGCGCAATTGGCAAAATCACCAATGGTCTTTCTAATTCCGCGCTCTGAAAGTGCCTTCGGCTTAAAGGGCGTAATTGGTGCCTTTATAGCGGATGGTGCCACTGAAAGTGGATGATAGGCATACCTGCCAGTATGCAATATCTGCATGGCTATTTTACCGCCGACCTCGTGCACTGCGTCAGTCACTCGTCTGTGCTTCGCAACCTGCCATGGAAAACTCAACTGACTTCCAAATGGCGATACTCGTCCAGCAAAATTAGGCGCAATACCCCCTGTAACGATAAGGCCTGCACCGCCTTCCGCTCGCTCTTTAAAATATTGGGACAAACGTTTATAACCATCCCATTTTTCTTCCAACCCAGTATGCATCGAGCCCATTATCGAACGATTAGCAATTACATGATCGTGAATCTTAATAGGTTCAAAAAGACTCGGATAATGATTATTCTTATTAGGTTCTTGCTCATGATCCATACTAAATTTCCTATATTCTCAAAATACGGTAAAAAGATACTTTAAGGTTGCAGAATTGTAAGATTTACTAACACTTTAATTCTGTATCATTTTCTATTGAAATACAAAGACTTATAGACCTTTTTCTAGCATTGAGTTTGGCAACGGTAAGATGTACTAACACCTTTTACTGGTTTAATAGTAAGCTAAACCTTGTATTAATTTAATTTAAGTCGCTAAAACTTTAAGGATAACAATGAGTAAACTATTTAAAAATCTGTGGTATGGGCTAGATTTGAGCCGAAAGATATTCCTTAACTTCTTGTTCTTCGTTCTATTGATAATGATCATTTCTTCATTAATGAGTTCCGGTGATAAGCCGAAGGTAGAACCTGGCGTTGCTCTAATTTTGCAACCAAACGGTTACATCGTTGAACAATTGACCTACAGAGACCCTATTGACTCTGCTATGCAAGAAGCCGCGGGCAATGAAGACGCGCCAGAAACGCTTATTTATGATCTAATTGAAGCGATTGATAACGCGAAAGACGACAAACGTATTACCAGTTTGGTTATATCAACTAACTATTTTTGGGGTTCAGGACTAAGCAAACTGCAGGATCTAGCGGTTGCTATTGAGGATTTTAAAACTAGTGGTAAGCCGGTAATAGCATTTGGCGACGGTTTCTCCCAATCACAATATTATTTAGCGAGCCTGGCCGACGAAGTAATTATGGGAAATCAAGGCGATTTATTCTTAACTGGTTATTCTCGTGTAGGAACTTATTTTAAATCCATGCTCGAGAAAATAGGTGTTAGCGTCCATGTTTTTAAGGTTGGAACCTTCAAATCGGCAGTAGAACCTTTTATCAGAGACAACATGTCTGATGAAGCGCGTGAAGCCAACCAACAATGGATGGGTGATTTATGGCAAGAGTATTTAGCAGATGTGGCATCTCGCAGAAACCTAACCTCTGATGATATTTCTAGCTATATTAATAATTTCAAAGAGAACTTAATTGCCTCGTCAGGAAACAGTTCGCAAATGGCACTTGATGCGAAGCTGGTTGACTCGGTAATGACTCGTATAGACTTCAGAGAGAAAATGATTGAAATGGTTGGTAAAGAAGACGATTCTAATACCTATAAGCATATTTCGCACAAAAATTATTTACGGGCCATCAAATCACCACTTGATTATGTAAACCCTTCTACCACCAAAATTGCTGTAGTTACTGCAAAAGGTGACATCATGAACGGTGAGCGCAAAGAAGGCGCTATAGGTGGAGACACCGTTGCAAGACTTATCCGTAATGCTCGTTCTGACGAAAACGTAAAAGCGATTGTTTTGCGTGTTGATAGCGGTGGCGGTAGCGCATTTGCGTCAGAAATCATTAGAGAAGAGCTTGAAAAAGCACAGAGCCAAGGTATAAAGGTTGTTGCCTCTATGGGTGATGTCGCAGCGTCGGGCGGTTACTGGATTTCAGCAACTGCTGATGAAATATGGGCTCGTTCCAGCACAATTACTGGCTCAATCGGTATTTTTGCGATGTTCCCTACGTTTGAGAAACCCTTAAACGAGTGGGGTATAACACGAGACGGTGTTGGTACTACCAAATATGCGACAGCCGGCGATATTGGCATGCCTTTAGCCGATGATGTTGGCGAGATTATTCAAACCTCTATCAACTCCGGTTACGATGATTTTCTGAGTCTTGTTGCAAGAGGACGAAATATGACTAAGGAGCAAGTGGATAAAGTTGCGCAAGGGCGAGTTTGGTCTGGCAAAAAAGCTCATGAACTTGGATTAGTTGATAAGTTAGGGAGCTTAAACGACGCCATAAAATCTGCAGCGGAATTAGCTGGTATCACTAACTATGATGTTTGGAATGTAAAAAGAAAACTTTCAGAAAAAGAACTTTTCCTTAAGTCGTTGTTGAACCAAGCTGAAGTTAAAGAGCTGGTAGACAATCAACAGTCAGTAGAACAGCCGTCAATTAAAGGGAAACTTTTTAAGGAACTTAACTCGACGGTAATGCAATTAGAAAAATGGAATGATCCTAAACATGCTTACGCTGCATGTTTATGTGAAATTCGCTAATTAGCCAAGTTCACTAATTAGAACGCGCTTATCGAAAGATAGCGCGTTTTTTTATACGCTAATTTTGTTTAACTTACGGACCAGCTTAGTTATTATAGCAAGCACTTTGCACGTTCTTTCACGAGTCTTCCTAAATGACTAATAAGCGGATATATATTGCCTATACCGGCGGCACGATTGGAATGAAACCTAGTGAAAGAGGTTTTATACCTGAACCCGGCTATTTCTCAGAACAAATAAAAAAACTTCCTGAGCTGGCGTACCCGGATATGCCTGAAGTGACAATGCACGAATACGATACCCTGCTAGACTCTTCAAACATTACCCCCGATGACTGGTACAGTATTGCCAGTGATATCGAGTCTAAATACCAACAATACGATGGTTTTATCGTATTACATGGTACCGATACAATGGCTTATACCGCTTCGGCGCTCTCTTTCATGTTAAAGAACCTTTCTAAACCTGTAATAGTAACGGGATCTCAAATTCCATGGTCGCAAATGAGAACCGACGCTCGTGACAACTTAATAACCTCTATCTTTCTGGCTTCATCTTATCCAATCCCAGAAGTAACACTCTATTTTCATAATCGTTTGTATCGAGGAAATAGAGCGAGAAAGACCGATGCAAGTGGCTTTCATGCATTTGAGTCTCCAAACTTTCCAGAGCTTATAAAAGTGGGTTCTAGAATTTCGGTAAATCAGTCATTTTTGTTAGAAAACAGTAATCAGCCGCTGCAGATTAATCGCATCAAGGAAAGTCAGGTGGTTGTACTTACCTTGTTTCCAGGTTTTTCTGCCGAAACCCTTGAGGCGGTGTTAAATTCTGGAGTTCGTGGTGTTGTTCTTATGACTTACGGTATGGGTAACGCTCCCTGTAACGATTCAAAGTTTCTACACCTTTTGGCTGCCGCAAACCACGCAGGTATTATTATCGTGAATTGTACTCAGTGTTTAAGAGGTGGCGTTGATATGACCAGTTATGAAACCGGGCATGAATTACTCAATGCCGGAGTTATTAGTGGTTTTGATATGACACCAGAAGCAACCTTAACCAAACTAAGTTACTTAATCAGCAGTGGTCGTTCAAATAACGAAATCAAGCAAGCGATGCAAACTAGCTTACGAGGGGAGCTAACGCGAGTTTAAGTTTTGGCGTTGTCTTGGAGGCTTTTTTAAAAGGAGTTTCTATTAGCTATTGAAAGGGCAAGAGTTGACTGATCGAGATAACCCAACTCACCACCAACCGGAACCCCCTGAGCGAGTCTAGAGACACGTATGGTACTTTCATCGGACTGGACACGTTCGGCCAGTTGTGAAATGAAATGTGCTGTTGCCTCCCCTTCAATCGTTGAAGACGTCGCGACCAACACCTCGGTTATATCACCTTCACTTAACCGCTCTTGCAAAGCAGGCATACCAATTTCGTTGGGACCGATCCCATCTAACGGTGAAAGCTGTCCTAATAGTACAAAATACCGACCATTAAAACTCGCGGTAGACTCGATTGCCATCACATCCGATGGCGACTCTACAACACATAACATCGCGTCATCCCGCCTATCACTTCGACAGATTTGGCATTGTTCAGCTTCGGTATAATCTCGACAACGGCTACAATTTCCAATTGAAGTCATTGCACGTTGTAAGTCTTCTGATAATTGAATACCACCTTGTCGGTTGTTCTCAAGCAAGTGGTAAGCCATCCTTTGCGCGGACTTTTTACCGACCCCGGGCAATACACTTAAGGATTCAATCAAGGAATTTAGAAGAGACTCACTTGGCATAAATAGTCCTAAAATGGCATCTTGAAGCCAGGAGGCAACGGTAAACCATCGGTAACCGATGACATTTTATCTTTTGTTTCCTGTTCAACCTTCCTAACCGTATCGTTAACAGCTGCTGCAATTAGATCCTCTAGAACCTCTTTATCCTCCTGCAGTAACGAAGGATCGATATTGATCGACTTTACGTCATGTCGTCCAGTCATTACAACTTTTACTAATCCAGCGCCCGATTGTCCTTCGACTTCAACACTTGCTACTTCCTGCTGAGCTGCCTGCATTTTATCTTGCATTTGCTGCGCTTGTTTCATCAAGTCGCCTAAACCTTTCATACTAACCTCTTTAATATTTTTGTAATTACTAATCACTTGTATATTCTAACGACATAAACTTTGCAGAAAATCTACGACTGTTATGTTGTATATTATTAAACGTGTTCTATTTCATCTTGATACTTTGCTTATCAATAGATGCGCCGACTCTTTCCTCTAGCCCCTTAAAACAAATGTTATCCGACAATTCCATAAATGCGCTTTCTAGCGCCGCTTTATGTATCTTAACTTGTTTTTCTTTTGGTGACTCATTCACTTTTTCTACACTAACAAACTGAACGTTGAGCGATGGGGATTGAAAATGCGACCTTAGGTTCATTTTTAGCGTGTCACCTAAATTAGCGGTTAGAAACTCTGATACATTTTCTAGGTACTCGATAGTCAATGTATCGCTACTAAAATTGCCAAGCGCATTGATTAATACCTGAAAACCTATGCCGCCAATTTCACTTTGATCGACCGCAATATGCCAGCTATCCGGCGTTATATCATCAATCGTTAGTTTTTTCTCATTAGGATAAAGTAATCGCCGACCTAAGCTATTCTTTGGAGCAATAAATCCAAGCACCGACGACTCCGGCTCCGCTAACTTCTCATTTTTAGCCTTCTCGATGGTATCCGTTAAGTTATCAGTTTGATAATTTACCGCGCTAGTATCATTACTAATTTCACTGCTAACTTCTAGTTGATCTACCGAATGCTGATTCAAAGGAATAACGTTAGATTCTTCAGAAGCCGACTGACACTCTTCTGATGCTGCTATCTGCTGGTCATTGTTCGCTTCATGTGAACGCAAGTTAGTTATCTGAGCCGAACTATTCTCAGTTTGCAAAGGGCTTTCTAGAGCAGGTTGAGCAACTTCTTTATTCGTGCCAATACTCGCATCTGGCAAACCGCGCTCTTGAAGATTACTAACATCATTAGCTGAATTTACGACTGCCTCTACCTTAACCACATCATCTACTCTAACCACTTCATCTAAATTATGTGATTCAGCAGACGTCGCTAAACTACTAGCGCTCGAGCTCAGTTTTTTTTTTAGCGCAGCTTCAGAGTTTTTTTCGTTCATTCCCTTAGAAGATGGAGAGCCATTATTAACTGGCGATGAAGTTTGGGGTCTAAAAGCAATCACTCTCAAAAGTGCCATTTCAAACCCCTGTCGAGGGCTTGGTGCATAAGGCATATCTTTTTTTGCCTGCAAGGACAATTGATAATAAAGCTGTAAGTCTGCGGGCGAAATCATATTGGATAAACGATTTACTTGTTCGCTATTCGAATCAGAGGTAGCTTGGCAAACGGCAATAGAGTGAAGCAACGATAACCAATCTGACATCACCTCCATAAAATTCGGAGAATACTGTGACATAGAAGCAATTATATTCATCAAACCCGTTGCATCGTTTTGGTGGATGCTGTCGAGCAACTCAATGCAAAATGACTGGTCAATCGCTCCTAACATTTCCAAAACAGATGCCAATGTTAACGTTTGTCCACTATAGGCAATCCCTTGATCTAACAAGCTCAAGGCATCACGCATAGAACCATCCGCCCCTTTTGCTATAGGTAAAAGAGACTCTGGCTCAAATTCGATTTGTTCTTGAGCTAAAATCATCCCAAGGTGATCGACGATATCCTGCTGTTCCATGCGCTTTAAGTGAAATTGCAAACAGCGCGATAAAACAGTAACAGGCAATTTTTGAGGGTCGGTTGTTGCTAACAAGAACACAACATGTGGTGGAGGTTCTTCTAACGTTTTTAACAGGGCATTAAAACTATGTCCACTCAACATATGGACTTCATCAATCAGGTAAACTTTATAACGTCCTCGGCTAGGGCGATATTGGACATTTTCTAATAACTCTCGGGTATCTTCTACTTTTGTCTTTGATGCCGCATCAATTTCCATTAAGTCAACAAAGTTACCTTGATCTATCTCTACGCAGCTGGAACATTCTCCGCAAGGAGTTGCAGTGATACCTTTCTCGCAATTGAGACTTTTAGAAAGTATTCGAGCAATTGTCGTCTTGCCCACACCACGAGTTCCTGTAAACAGATACGCATGGTGCAGCCTTTGCGATTCCAATGCGTTAATCAGCGCTCTGGCAGTCTGCTGCTGGCCGACTAACTCATCAAAGGATTTTGGTCGCCATTTTCTTGCTAAAACCTGATAGCTCATTAGTTAGTCAGTGTTTTTACGGAGTTCAACATGCTTTTGATTATATGCGATCAATACCAACGCCGAAAGCGTTAATACCAGTTTTAATTAACTAATCGACTATAGACGGTGACGATTGGAATGAGGCCAAGTACTACTAACAAAAGCTATAACAAAAGTTTTTAGAAGGTATTTTAATAGGGTAAAAATGGAGGCGGCCCTACCAGCCACATCCCGGCACATGAGTCGACTGTTACCGTTGCTCCCTTCCGGGCCTGGCGGAGTTCACAGCTTATCATTGCGGGAGGACCAATAGGGCCACCATTAAGCAGTTACAATAGCATAATTTGTCAAAAGACAAATTGGCGGTGAGAGAGGGATTCGAACCCTCGATAGGTATAAGCCTATACACGCTTTCCAGGCGTGCTCCTTCAGCCACTCGGACACCTCACCAAATCTCTTGTCTGAGCGCTATAAAACATGACGGGCACGTCCACATTCAGCGTAGAGGCGCGTAGGTTAAACAAAAATCTCTCTGATAGCAATCCTTTAAAAAGATATTTTTTGTAAAATCCTATACTATAATTATTGAATCGATAAATGTCAGACAATTCGTCTAAAAATTAACCTTTGAGATTGATGTTCAATGGATATTAAGTTGTTATTGCGCCTTATGGCAGAAAAAAACGCCTCAGACCTATTTTTTAGTACTGGCGCTCCACCACATATGAAGATTGAAGGTGTTTCTACACCAATGGGGCAAGGTGCGTTACCAACCGGAACCATCAAAGATATTGCCTATGGGTTAATGACTACCAAGCAGATCGAAGAGTTTGAAGAAGAATGGGAACAAAATTTTGCAATCTCAGTCGACGATATTGGCCGTTTTAGAGTTAATGTGTTTATGCAACGTGGCGAAGTTGGCATGGTCATGCGGCACATTAAGTCAGACATCCCTAATCTAGAGAAACTACGACTCCCCTCCACCGTTGCCAAATTAGTTATGGAACGTTCGGGATTAGTACTAATTTGCGGACCTACTGGCTCTGGTAAGTCGACGACACTTGCTGCAATGATAGATTATAGAAATAGAAGAGATACAAGCCACATATTAACCATAGAAGACCCAATAGAATTTCTTCATCCGCATAAATTATCGATCATTGATCAACGAGAAATTGGTGTCGATACTAAAAGTTACCGGCACGCACTTAAAAACGCAATGCGTGAGGCTCCCGATCTAATTTTGATCGGTGAAATTAGAGACGAAGAAGCAATGCAATATGCGTTGAGCTATGCCCAAACTGGACACCTTTGCTTAGCAACTATTCATGGCAACAATTCCAAGCAAGTACTAGAGCGAATTAGAAACATGGTTTCAAAAGAGCAACGCTCTTCATTGATGAAAGAACTATCAAGCGTACTAAAAGGAATAGTTTCACAACGACTAGTAATGAGCCAAGACGGAAAGCGTGTGGCTGCGCTAGAGATATTGATGAAAGCGCCTGATCTTCAAGAAATTATACAGAAAGGCAATTTAGAAGAACTCAAAAAAGCGATTGAAAAACACCATATGGACGGAATGATGTCCTTTGATCAATCACTGTTTTCACTCTACAAAGACGGCGTAATCACTAAAGACGACGCGCTTCGTTTTGCTGAGTCGCGCACTGATTTAGGTCTACAGATGAGGTTGTCAGAAAGTGGTAAAGGTCAAGCCCCGGCACCTAAAGAAGCAAAGAACAGTTCGCCGAATTTCAATACCAAACTATAATAAGAAAACCAAGGTTCCATGACCAGATATCCCCTTGGAACCCCTATTCCTGCTATTTAAACTCTATTTACTTTACCTATGGAATACAGGTATTCAATAAAATAGCTACTTTTTAAAACCGACCATACGCGATAACGGCACCAATGCCTGCTCGATCACATCGCCATCAACAAATATCTCGTTATCGGAATTTTCAAATATCTCAGAAAGGTTTTTCAACTGATTCATTTTCATCCATGGGCAATTAGCGCAACTCTTACAGGTAGCCCCTTCTCCGGCGGTTGGCGCAATAATCAATTCTTTATCTGGAGCAGCCTGCTGCATCTTGTAAAATATGCCTTGGTCCGTAGCTACAATCATTTGTTTAGCTTTTGATTGCTTTGCCGCGTTTATTAGTTGGGAGGTAGAGCCAACGTGATCCGCTAATTCAATAACTTTGGTCGGCGACTCGGGATGAACCAATACTTCTGCGTCCGGATAGAGCGCCTTAGTCGTTTCCAAGGCTTGGTGTTTAAATTCGTCATGCACAATACAATGACCGTCCCACAGCAACATGTCTGCGCCGGTCGACTTTTGGATATATCTCCCCAAATGTTTATCCGGAGCCCAAAGTATCTTTTCGCCTTTAGCATCAAGGTGTTTTATTACATCGACCGCAATACTGCTAGTAATTACCCAATCCGCGAGTGCTTTAACTTTTGCAGAGGTATTGGCATAAACAACCACAGTTCTATCCGGATGTTGTTTTATAAACTCCTCAAACGCTTTGCTAGGGCAACCTAGATCCAACGAACAGGTCGCTTCCAGTGTCGGCATAATTACTCTCTTATTTGGACTCAACATTTTTGAGGTTTCCCCCATAAATTTGACTCCGGCAATAATTAGCGTTTGCGCTGAATGATTCGCTCCAAACTTCGCCATCTCCAAAGAATCTCCAACGAAACCACCAGTTTCCTCCGCTAGTCTCTGAATTTCGGGATCCGTATAATAATGCGCTATTAATACAGCGTTATTATCTTCGATGATCTTTTTGCACCGTAAGGTATAGTCTGACTTTTCTGGTTCGGATAGTTTCTTGGGGGGAACAGGGAAAGGAAACTCTAATTCTAAGGTAGCTGACATAAGATAATTAGCAAATATTCTAAAATGGTCAAAGGCGTATTATATCAACCTTTACAGTTAACAAAACACCTCTAGTAATGATTTATATGAATAAAGCGACCAGCAAGGACAAATTATGAGATCAAAAAACCCCGTTATTACGGGGTTTCGAAATACTTTACTTAACTACTTAATTCTATTGAACAGGTTACTCAGTGAAAATAACCTTCTGCGACATCAGTTCGTGCTTCGCGCCAACCTCCGAGCCATTGTTCTCTAATATCTGTCGCTGAAAATGGGCAACTTTCTGTGCTTTTTCCACTAATTCCAGCGTTGTATCCTTTGTTGTGAGCTCTTTCAAATTTATCGCGCTTTTGTCTTTTCATATACTAAACACCTCACTTAATTTATCTTACCCCAACCTAGCTGGGATCATTAACAAAGGTTACTTATGTGGCAAAACTGGCACTTAAACGAATTTTTGCAAATCAAATAGGCATTTATCTATGACTGTATGATTAAAATAACCCCGTCAACATAGACCATAGAAGAACCCGCTTTTATTTACCAATATTTAATCGTTATTAAAATTATAATATCCATTGCTTTTTACTTCTAAAGCTAACAATTATTTTAGGTTTTATCTATATCTCATTGATATTAAACACCTATATTGAATCCGCACCTCCATAAACAAACAAAATAATGCGACTAAAACTCCGATAATTGTGTCTCGACGACTCCATGCGTACCCGGCACCGGCCCCAAAACTGATAAAAATTGTTGCAACGACATAAACAACCTTTCAAAACTACCGTATGCAAAGTTTACATTGATTTACAGCTAGCCAGATCTTGGTAATAGCATTAAACTAGTTCTACGGTATAATCGTTAGCGAAACCTTTCTACGGCGCGTTCAATGCCATATGGAAAATATCTCATAGAAAAATCACATAGAATCTAATACATTGCTTGAATTAACTGCACCACCCTTAAAAACCGATTTCACCACCTATTACCATGACGCCTCGACCGGCGGTTATGCACTGTGTATTGCGGAAATGGCCAAAAAACACGATGGTTTGATGGTCGTAATGGTCCCTGACGCTTCAGCCTTACAAGGGTTAGAAACAGAAGTGCGTTTTTTCGTAGAGGATGAAAAGAGCTGTCCTGTATTTACGCTACCAGATTGGGAAACCCTTCCTTACGACTACTTTTCACCACACCAAGACATTATTTCTGAAAGAA
>CAJQOL010000018.1 GCA_905479925.1 uncultured Kangiellaceae bacterium
GAGATGTGGCTATGACTGGAGAAATTACTCTTCGCGGGGAAGTCTTACCTATAGGCGGTTTAAAGGAAAAATTGTTAGCGGCACACCGAGGTGGTATTAAACGAGTGCTTATCCCACAGAAAAATGTTAAAGATTTAGCAGAAATTCCCGCAAATGTAATCGGTGACTTGGAGATCATTCCGGTGAGGTGGATTGAAGAAGTACTCGAAAAAGCGCTAGTTCGAATTCCTACACCTGCACTTGAGGGAGCAAAAAAAGCCGCTCCAAAACGTAAATCCAAGCAAAAATCGGTGGATACGGTGACCGGGAAAGCTAAACCACACTAATTTAAGAAACAGTCTTGATTGTGTGATTCTTGTTCGATTTTTAGATAAATAGGGGAAGTATCAGTCAATTTTGAGCAAAGCCACGGTTTTTCTGGCTTTAAAGGCAATTCTTGCTTGACAGTTAATTTCGTAGGTTGGTATAAAGTTAACCGGACGGAGCATGAAAGGAATTTACATCTAAAAAATATGCTCTCATTATAAACAGAAAGTATTAAGGGGAATAACGTGAATAAATCTGAATTGATTGATGCTATCGCATCGGGTGCTGACATTTCAAAAGCTTCAGCTGGTCGTGCACTTGACGCAATGGTAGACACAATTACCGAGAGCTTAAGAAAAGGTGATCCGGTTGCTTTAGTTGGATTTGGAACTTTTTCAGTAAAAGATAGAGCTGCTCGTCAAGGTCGTAACCCTCAAACAGGTGCAACAATTCAAATCGCTGCGGCAAAAGTACCAGGATTTAAGGCTGGAAAAGGCCTGAAAGACGCGGTAAACTAGCGCTCCGTTAATTTGGGCGCTTAGCTCAGTTGGGAGAGCATCGCCCTTACAAGGCGAGGGTCACTGGTTCGAGCCCAGTAGTGCCCACCAGGTTTTATAGCAACATGAAGTTATTTGAAGGTTTGTTATAAGATTAGCAATTTGTGGAGCGGTAGTTCAGCTGGTTAGAATACCGGCCTGTCACGCCGGGGGTCGCGGGTTCGAGTCCCGTCCGCTCCGCCAAAAATTAACGCGCCTGAGTTGGGCGCGTTTTTTTATTCTTGATAGCAAAATCGGTTGAAGTAAGAAAGCCGTGAAAATGAAAAGTGAAATAAAATGGTAATGGACAGTATTAGAGAAGGCGTTAAAAAGCCTTGGGCAAAAATTGTAATTTTTGCAATTGTTATCTCATTCGTTGGGGCGGGTTACTTTACCTCTGCGCTATTTTTAGGTGACCCCTTTGCCGCGGCAACGGTTAATGGCGAGAGTATAAGCACTCAAGAATTTCAAAGAGCGTATAACCGAACTCGCCAGCAATATGGAGAAGCCTTTAAGCAGTTTGTTAAAACCGACGAGCAAGAGCGAGATTTTCGTGAGAATGTACTACAGAGCTTAATTTCTCGTACTGTAGCCTTACAAACCTCTCAAGAGTTAGGTATGCGAGTATCTAACGCAGAGATTAGAAAAACATTGCAAGAAATGCCTGCGCTTCAATCAGAAGGAGCCTATTCCTCGGATTTGCTTGACCAAGCATTACTTAATATTGGCATGTCACGCGAGCAGTTTAAGCGCAGCTTAGTGTCGGATTTAGTGTTGGGGCAGCTTTCTTCAGGAATTTCTGCAACAGAGTTCGTTCTCAGCAATGAAAAAAATGAAGATTATCAATACCTCGGACAGAAACGAAGTGGCCGCGCACTAGCGATTAAATACTCGCTTTTCGACGCGACGGTGCAAATTTCAGAAGAAGAAATTTTGGCATATTATGAACTGAACAAAGAGCAATTTAGAGTTGAAGAAAAAGTGTCTGTTGATTATATCGAGCTATCAGTTGACTTGCTTCAGCAAAATGAGACTGTCACTGATGAGCAAGTGAATGAATATTATAATGAAAACATCGAACGTTTTCAGTCGGATGAAAAGCGTCGCGTTTCCCATATTCTAGTTGCTTCAGATGATGACGAAGATGCAGCATTAGAAAAAGCAAACGGCTTAAAAACAAGACTCGACGCAGGAGAGGATTTTGTAGCACTTGTAAAATCTGACTCTAGCGATGAGTTTAGTGCAGAGGCTGGTGGTGATCTAGGTTTTGTGGCTAGCGGTGACCAAGAAGAAGCTTTCGAAACGGCAATGAATGCGTTACAGAATGTCGGCGATATTTCTGCACCGGTAAAAACCTCTTTTGGTTATCACATTATAAAGCTCACTGAGTTAGCACCAGGCGAAACACAGACCATTGAGGAAGTGAAGCCGCAGATTTTGAGCGCATTAAAGCGAAATGCTGCGGAAGAGTCATTTTATTCTAAATCTAGCATTCTTGAAGAAAAGTCTTATGAAATTTCAGACTCGCTTCAAGAGGTTTCAGAGTTAACTGGGATTAGTATTAAAACTTCCGAGATGTTTGGACGATTTGAGGCTAAAGGAATATTCAATAACCCTGAAGTCCTAGAAGCATCTTTCAGTGAAAATGTTGTAGACGCAAAAATGAATTCTAGTCTTATTAACATCAGTGATAATCATGTAGTTGTCGTTCGACTAAATCAATATCAAGCAAGCGAAGTCAAACCACTAGAGCTCGTGAAAGAGGAAGTTTCAGCAAAAATAAAAGTTGAAAAATCCAAGGCATCTGCCCTCGCTTACGGTAATGAAATTAAACAGAAACTAGAGAACAATGAAGACGTTGCATCGATGCTTGAGACTAAAGCTTTATCTTGGAAGGACCTAGATGCTGTCGAAAGAACAAGCGCGTCGCTTCCTTATCTACAACTGCAAGAGTTTTTTAAACTAACAAACCCTGCTGAAGGCGCTACTAAAGTTGATTCAATGGAAGATGCCAGAGAGTACGTATTGTTTGTTCTTAATTCTGTTGAGCAAGGTGACATTGCAAAGGCCAATGAAACGGTTGCTACTCAGACAGAGCAGCGATTAAATAGATTCTTTGGTGATGCCGCTTATGGTTCATTGATTGAGAACCAAAGAAATCAAGCTGAAGTGACTCGAAACGAGGATAATATAGCACGTTAGTCGAGAAAGTCATTTCTTACTCGAGTATTGCTATTGTAGTTTCAGAAGCCGAATAACTTTAATGTTATTCGGCTTTTTTGATCGTTTTTGATTGTTTTTGATTGTTTTTGATTGGCTTAGTCGAATTTAAAACAAGCGATTTTGAAGTCGTCATCCACGTCAATTAGTGGTGGCGATGACGACTGGCACCTTTCTTCACAATAGGGGCACCTTTCGGCAAACACACAGGATGCTTTTTCGTTAGTTAGCGGCTTTCTTTTACCTTGTTGAAGAAAGTCTGGAAAACGATTTCTAAAAATGGGAGTGCTAGCAAAAAGAGCTTGTGTATAAGGATGCAAAGGCTCGTCAAAAATCTGTGAAACATTACCTTGTTCGACTACCTTTCCTCTGTACATAACCATAATAGAGTCAGCGATATGCTCAACGATATTGAGGTCGTGCGATATGAAGATATAGGAGATCCCCATTTCTTCTTGAAGGGTTTGCATAAGGTTTAAAATTTGAGCTTGAATTGATACGTCTAGCGAGGAAAGTGGCTCATCCGCTATTATGACTCTAGGTTCCAGTATTATTGCCCTAGCAATAGCAATTCTTTGGCGTTGCCCGCCAGAAAACATATGAGGGTATCGATATTGGTGCTCGGACTGCATTCCAACTTTTATTAACGTATCGCTAATTTTTTGTTTTCGCTGTTTTGCAGTCAATGCGGTGTTTATTATAAGCGGCTGCTCCAAGGCATGACCAATACGAACGTTGGGATTGAGAGATTCATAAGGATCTTGAAAGATCATTCTGATATTGGTAAAACGTTTTCTCTTATCTTGTCGATTGTTAAATCTAAGCGCTTGGTCATCTAACTTTATGACTCCAGAGCTTGGTTTTTCTATGCCTATTATCTGCTTAGCCAGTGTCGTTTTTCCTGAACCAGATTCGCCAACGATTGCAAGAGTTTTGCCTTCTTCCAATTTTAAATTAATATTTTTGTTTGCTTCAATCACCGATGCGCGACCAAACCAATTTGTAGAGCTTATAAAGTTTTTGGATAAATTATCAATTTCAAGTAGCGCCACTTATTCAACCTCCACTTACAGAATGGTTATTTTTCTTTGACGATGACTGCTCTTTAAGGTCAGCTAAGTGGCACCTAACCTTTCCGTGATTTGCAATACTGTGCAAAATCGGAGGATTAACACATTGCTTTTCAGCCTTTGGACAGCGAGGTCCAAGTCGACACCCAACCGGCAATTTATCGATAGCCGGGATCTGACCATCTAGTGCATATAAACGACTACCTTTTGTATGTCTCTTTCCTAGCTGAGGCACGCTATTAAGAAGCGAGCGAGTATATGGGTGTCGAGCATCTTCTAGAATATTTTTAGTGGCAGCATGTTCCATCATATGACCAGAATAAATAACCCCAATTTTGTCCGTATTTTCCGATAACAAAGCAAAATCATGAGTAATAAGCATAATTCCGACGTTGTCTCTTTTATTGAGCTCTAGAATAAGGTCGAGAATCTGAGATTGTATTGATACGTCTAATGCGGTTGTCGGCTCGTCTGCGATTAGCAGCCTTGGTTTACAGGCTAACGCAATTGCGATTGCTACGCGTTGGTTCATTCCTCCGGAAAGTTGATGAGGGAAGAGAGAAATAATCTTTTCAGGTTGATAGATGCCCACCGAGTCTAATAATGAAAGTATTTTTTCCTTTCTCTCTGAGCGGGTGTGAATGCCATGAGTTGATAAAGTTTCATCTAGCTGTGAACCAATGCTAAAGCAGGGATTAAGACTCGATTTTGGATCTTGAAAAATGATTGATGCTTTTGAGGAAATATAATGCTGACGATCATTTTCTTCCATTTTCATTAAATCTTCACCATCAAGGCTTAGATAGTCAGCTTTCATTGTCATTTTCGGGGAAAGTATCCCCATTATTGCCATGGCCAACATGCTTTTTCCTGAGCCAGACTCGCCGACAATCCCGAGAGCTTCTCCTTCTCCCATTCTAATCGAGAAGCGGTCGACAATTGAAAGCGGCTCCGACCGTGTCTTAAGGTCGATACTCAGATTTTCGATATGCAATAGGTTCATTATTTCTTTTCTATCTCCATAGCATCCCGAAGGCCATCGCCAACTAAATTAATACTGAGTAAAGTAAAAAAGATTGCTAGTCCTGGAATGGTCACAGTCCATGATGCAAACATGAAGTTGTTATAGGATTCCGATAAAATTGTGCCCCATTCAGGAAAAGGTGGCTGTGCCCCAAGTCCTAAGAAACCTAGCGTTGCGATTTCAAGAATTGCCGTTGAAAATGCAAATGTCAGTTGTATGACAATTGGCGGCAGAATATTGGGCAAGATAGTCGTGAAAAACAATCTCGGCAAGGACGCGCCGTCGAGAATCATGGCTGTCACATATTCTTTATTTTTTTCCTGTCGAATTGCCGTTCTGGTCGTAAGAACGAAGTGAGGTATTAAAACTAGAGCAACCGCATAGATAGCGTTTGGTAATCCTGGTCCAATAACTGCGACAATAACAACCGCTAGAATAAGTGACGGGATTGCTAAGATAAAATCCATGATTCTCATAATTAAAGCGTCTAGCCAAAAATTACTAAAGCTAGTGATAACACCTAAAAATATTCCAATCGATGAAGATAGTAGTACAACAACAAGAGCGAGTGATAATGACAACCTTGCTCCGAGTACTAGCCGAGAAAATAGATCTCTACCAATATAGTCAGTACCAAAAACAAACTGGGTTTGGCCTGCGTCATACCATGACGGTGGCAAGTGGACAAACTCTGTGAATTGAGCTGTTGGGTCATGAGGTGCAATGATATTTGCAAAAATAGCGGTTAACGCAAACAATACAAAAACAACTAACGCAACGAGTGCGAGTTTGTTTTTCTTAAAATGCGACCACCATAAATAGAAGGTACTGGGGATCCGGGTGTGAAGATAGAATTGAGATTGAGAGTTCACTTCTTTCTCCTTAACTTTGGATCTAAATAGGTCATCAACAAATCTAGGATAAAATGAGTCAATATGACGAAACTAGCAATCGCTAGGATAGCACCATGAATTACAGGAAAATCTCTTCGATAAACGGCTTCTAACAGCCACTTTCCGGCACCCGGCCAGGCGAATATACTTTCAGTGATCAGCGAACCGGTTATTAGAGTACTAACTTGTAAACCAATGATCGTAAGAAGCGGTAATGCGGCGTTTCTGAGTGCATGCTTCCAAAGCACCGTTACCGGAGATAACCCCCGTGCTTTTGCACTTATAATATAATCTTCGTTGAGAATGCTTATCATACTTGACCGAGTTGAGCGTGTGATGATTGCAAGCGGTACTGTACCGAGAACAACTGACGGCAAAACAATGTGGTGAAGTGCGCTCTTAAATGCTTCTAGCGAATACGGTTGGTCAGAGAGCAATGTATCGACCAACATAAAACCCGTGACAGGGCTAATGTCGTATTCAAAACCTATTCTACTTGCAACCGGGCTGACACCTAGCCATAAAGAGAAGAACAGAACCAGTAGCATTGCCCACCAAAAAATTGGCATAGAATACCCAATGAGAGTGGAAGAGACGACGCTTTTGTCTTGCCATTGATTTTTGTGCCTTGCTGCTAGAATACCAAGAGGTACTCCTAAAAAAATGGCAAATAACAAGGCTACTATTGAAAGTTCTAGAGTCGCGGGAAAATAGGTAAAAAATTCCGAGAAAACGGATGTGCCTCTGACTGAAGATATGCCGAGATTACCGTCAAACAATTGTTGAAGATAAAACAAATAAGAATTAAACAAATTAGGCTCAACTAGGTCATAGTTTGTTCCATGGTTGGCCATAAGTGATTGGTCAATTTGATTCGCATATAGAAATGCTAATTTTTCCGGGAAAAAATTCGCTAAGGCAAATGTAAATAGTGTCAGCACGAAAAAGCTGGCTAAAAAATTGATTCCCTGTTTGGATATAGAATAAAACATTAATTGTTATTTTCTTTGTTATCGTTTTCGTTAATTGCTTTATTGCCTTCTAAGTCTGGTGATAGTGAAGAAACTAGTGAAACTCCGCTAAAGAAAACGCCATCGGTAGGAGCCAGAGTAAAATTTTTAACTCGTTGATTAGTCAAAATAGACTGCTTTGAGTGTGCAATTGGAACCCATGGTTTTTCTTGGTTAAAAACGAGTTGAGCATTTTTATAAAGAGCTGAACGAGTATCCTTATCAGAATTAATGGCTGCTTTTCTAATTAAACGATCAAACTCAGCGTTACACCAGAATGACGCGTTATTTCCTGTTCTCGTAGCGGCACAGCTTAGTATCGAAGAGAAAAAGTTGCTAGGGTCACCATTATCGCCAATCCATCCCAGCAAAGCGGTTTGGTGTTCTCCTAGTTTTACCTTTTCTAAATAGGTACCAAATTCGTAACTAATAATTTTAGCTTTGATGCCAACTTTTGATAAATCTTGCTGTATCAATTCCGCCATCTTTATCGCATTTGGATTGTAACTTCTCTGCACCGGCATGGCCCAAAGGTCCATTTCAAAGCCATTGCTGTATCCTGCCTCAGAAAGTAGCTGTTTGGCTTTTTCTGGTGAATATTTAGATTCGATTGTCGCGCTATTATAAGACCACATATTAGGAGGGATCGGGTTTTTCGCTGTGACAGCTGTGTCGCCATAAACTATTTTTACAAGCGTTTCTTTTTTGATTGCAAAGTTCAGAGCCTGTCTTACACGCTTATCATCAAATGGTTTTTTCTGCGTGTTCATTGCCAAGTAAGCAACGTTTGATCCTTGTTGAGTTAGAGTTTTTAGCTCTGGATAATTTTTGAGGGTTTTTATATGAATAGGAAGCGGTTTAGCCATAACATCGCATTCGCCAGCAATTAAACGAGCGAAGCGCAGGGAAGGGTCTGGCGTAATGGCAAAAACCAGTCGTTCAATGGACTCTTTTCCTTTCCAATAAAGAGGGTGTGCCTTATAGCGAATGAAAGCATCTGCTTGATAACGAGTTAGCTGAAATGGTCCAGTACCCACCGGCTGAGTATCTATGAGCTCTCTACTCGATGACAAAATGAGGTTTTCAGCGTATTCGGATGACAGGATTGACGTAAAATCCATTGCCAAAGTAGCCAAGAAAGCTGAGTCGGGATAATTTAATTCAAATCGCACTTGGTAGTCGTTTACTTTGACAATCTTGTGCAGTAATTCGTTAAATCCCATTGAGTCGAAATAGCGAAAACCTAAAGTTGAAACGTTGTGGTACGGGTGGTTTGCAAGCCACTGTCTCTGAAATGAAAAAAGAACATCGTCAGCATTAAAGTACCTTGTAGGTGTAAATTGAGAGGTTGAATGAAAGGAAACATTTCTACGAAGGTTAAACGTATAGACTTTCGAGTCTTTAGAAATCTGCCAGCTGGTGGCTAGTCCAGCTTCAATATCGCTAGTGCCTGGCGTGAACTCCACGAGTCGGTTATATACTTGTCTAGATGAGGCGTCGAATGTTGAGCCCGACGTTACTAGTTGCGGGTTAAAACTCTGTGGACTGGCTTCCGAACAATAAACTAAAACATTATCGCGAACATTTGAATCAAACGATTTTGAGCAGCTCAAAATAAGGGCCGTTAGAGCGAAGTAAGTGGTTAGCTTCCAAAACTGCAGGTGTTTTAAGAATATTGGTCGTTGCATGGTTTTTAGGGGGCGACACTTAGTTTATTAATTCGTTTATTGATTAATTTAGAGTAGTTGGTATTTTTTCAAGTAGCCTCTTAGTTGATGATAAGTCAAGCCGAGTAGTTCTGCACACTTTTTCTGATTATATTGGGCGCTTTCTAAGGATTTTTTGATTAGTTCAATTTCTGTATCTGCGATTGTTTGCTTCAAATCGATCGGGAATTCGAGTGAACCCATAACATTAGTATGCTGAGCAAAGGTATCTGAATGGTTGGCTTGAGGGTCTAGGTTAGGCTCGTTAACCGGTTCTTCGTTGGTAGACGAGAATGTCGTTTCCGCATCAATTCGATATTTGGAGTCAAAAGGATCAAATTGAATACTATCTACTACTTGGTCTGCAATTGACTTATAGATGCTTCTTTCTATGACATTCTTAAGCTCTCTGACGTTTCCCGGCCAAGAGTAATTAGACAGCAGCTTTTCTGCATTGGCTGAAAAGCCTGGGAAAAAATCACGTTTTAGTTCTCGTGTCATTTCTAATGCAAAGTGACGAGCTAATATTAGAATGTCTTCGAAACGATGCCTTAGGGGGGGAATCGTTATTACGTCAAATGCCAGCCTGTCCAATAAGTCTGCTCTAAAAGTGCCTTCAGCGGCTCTTTTTGGTAAATTTTCATTGGTCGCGGCAATTATCCTAACATCAACTTTAATCGTCTTATTTCCACCTACGCGCTCAAATTCACCGTACTCGATTATTCTAAGCAATTTTTCTTGAACGTTTTGGGAGCTGTTTCCTAACTCATCTAAGAAAAGGGTTCCTTTGTTAGCAAGCTCAAATCGACCTAAATGTCTTTTACTTGCACCGGTAAAAGCCCCACTTTCATGGCCGAAAAGTTCTGTTTCTAATAGGTTTTCATTGATGGCGGAACAATTCAGTTTTACAAATGGCTGTTCCCAACGACTCGATAAATAATGGAGTCTGGCGGCAATTAGCTCTTTTCCTGTTCCCCTTTCTCCAATAACTAAAACGGGCTTATTAATAGAAGCCAACAGAGATACCTGCTCTAGAACCTCACTAAAGCAGCGGGACTCGCCAATTAAGTTATCATTTGGTTTTTTCAATGCGTGTAAGACCCCGTTTAGATTAACCTAATAAGTCGTAGGTTAAAGATTATCAGTCAATTTCACCATTTGTGGTTGGTTAAATTGACTACAGCATGAGGTGATTTTACAGCAATAGTTGGGTTTAGCTAGTCGGCTTTTGTAAAAAACCATGTAATACAGTGGTTTACAAGATTTAATTTTGTTGGCACGAAACGTGTATTATATATCTACATAAATGAAACGACTGGTTTGTTTGACTAAATAGTATAACCAGTTATAGGTAATATTTTGAGGCAAGATCAATGTCAAAGGATGATAGGAAGGTTAATAGGCAAGCGTTATTAGTTTCGGAAAATACCGTTGGAAGTACTTTTGCAATAAAACGCATAAATAAAACGGTAGTGGAACTAACAATAGGCGTTATAGGAGTAATAGGTGTTATGTTCGCTCAGCTAGGTGCAAATCATGAGTCAGCGCTAGCAGCATCGCCAAAGATCGGCGAAGTAAAAGTAGAACAACAGTTTTTGGTGACTACGGCTAATTTGAAGCGAGTCACACCACTAGTTAGGCAGGTTAATTGGTTTAATCTTTTATTTTAAACAAGAAGCGTATTCTGTTTTTGGAGGTTGTTTATGGGTATTTTTACAAGATTTGCGGATATTGTTAATTCAAATATCAATTCTTTGCTAGATAAAGCGGAGGATCCGGAAAAATTAATTCGGTTAATTGTTCAAGAAATGGAAGATACGCTGGTTGAAGTTCGTACTGCTTCTGCCAGAACGATTGCTGACAAGAAGGATATTTCCCGTCGAATCGCTCAGCTACGAAAAGACGAACAAGAATGGGAAGCGAAGGCTGAACTAGCGCTTTCTAAGGGGAGAGACGATTTAGCAAAAGGCGCATTGCTGGAAAGAAACAAGGCTGCGGACGTTGCTACTGAGCTAGAAGTCGAATTATCTAAGGTTGACGATGAGCTTAACCGGCTAACAACGGAGGTTACCCAGCTGCAAGAAAAGCTCAATGATGCACGCGCACGTCAGAAAGCTTTGTTGATGCGTCACAAGACAACGTCTTCACGGTTAAAAGTTAAACGAACCTTATATGATTCTGCGGGTGATAACGCGGTAGATAAGTTTGAGCGTTTTGAGCGCAAGTTAAACGATTTAGAGTCTGAAGTTGAATCTTATGATGTTCATAGTAATAGGAATTTAGCAGACCAAATTAATGATTTAGAAACTGAAGAAGCGATTGACCAGCAGCTTGCAGAGTTGAAAAAACGAGTAAAACAAAAGTCTGCAAAATCGACTAAGAAGGGAGAGTAATAATGTTAGAAGCACCTATTATATTGTTTATGGTTGTTGTTGCGCCGATTTGGATAATCATGCATTACCGCTCAAAAGGGACCAAGCAGGGTGGTATTTCGGAAGCTGAGCATGGTCGTTTACAAGAATTAACAGCAATAGCGGATGGTATGGTACAGAGAATAGAAACCCTAGAGTCTATTCTTGATAAAGAAACCCCCGATTGGAGAGAAAAACATGAATAATGACTCTGAATACGGAACAAGTAGAGCTCACGCTCGACCGAGGGCTCGTAAGAGCCTGTATAAAAAACCCGACAAGGCAAAAATATGCGGTGTTTGCGCTGGATTATCGGAGTATTTTGATTTTGAAAGCTGGGTTGTTCGTTTAATCGCGGTGTCGTTTTTTCTATTTTCTGGCGGAACTGCAGTCATCGCCTATTTTGTAGCTTGTTTTATAATGGACCCAAAACCTGGGAGCACTAGTAATAGAGGGTGTTTTGGAAACGAAAAATTGCGAAAACGCCCTAAAGACTCGGAAAAGCGCCAGTATACGGCTTCTGTTAAAGAAGTCTGGAAAAAAGGGCGGGCTCCTTCTGAAATGCTAACTAACATCGAACAGTCTTTCGAACAAATTGAAACAAAATTACAGAAAATGGAAACCTATGTCACCTCTAAAAAGTATCAGTTAGACAAAGAATTTCAGCAAATGGGATGACTTAACGGCGACACATTTGGTTGGTGTCGCCTTTCTATTACTGTCTATCTGACAACCTTGAAAAACGTAAATAAGTCACATAAAACGTATTAAATCAAACACATAGCTATATACCTATCAACCATACCCCTCTAATTTTCATTGCTTCACTGCAGCATTGCCATCGAAGGCCTCTACAATTAGGTCTACGCGCCAGATAATTCAACTGATTTATTTTTTGTAACAATTGGTTGACCTTTTGAATTAATAACGGTTAATATCGGCATTGGCAGATCAGGCCGTTTGGCCACTGAAGGCGAGAAATAGACTTTTCGAATATAACGAAGAGCTGTTTTTCGTCAAATAACAACCTCCATGACAACCTGGGAGAATTTAAATTGAGTAAATTAAATAAACGCAATCCACTTGCTAGAGCAATCAGAAACGCTCTTATCGCAAGTACCGCTGTTGCAGTAGCTATGCCTTCTGTATACGCGGAAGAAGCTTCAGAAGAAGAAGAAAGCGAAAATCGTGTAACGATTACCGGTTCACGTATTAAGCGTAGTGACGCTGAAGGCGCATTACCTGTAACGGTTATCACACGTTCACAAATCGAAATGAGCGGTGAAAGCAGTGCAGCTGACTTATTAAGAAACACAACTTTTAACAGTGCTGGTTCTTTCCGTCCACAATCTGGTAGCTCAGCTCAAGGTGTATCTCAGCTGAACCTTCGTGGTATCGGTGCTAACCGTACGTTAATTCTAGTTGATGGACGTCGTCTACCTAAGTCTCCTTCAACGGGTTCTTCGCAAGATTTGAACTCTATCCCATTAGGCGCAATTGAAAGAATCGAGATTCTTACTGACGGTGCTTCTGCTGTATACGGTTCTGACGCACTTGGTGGTGTTGTAAACATCATTACTCGTGACGATTTCGACGGTGCTCAAATGATGCTAGGTACTGCATCTGTTAGCCTTCCAACTGACGGTGGTGACAGAGAAGAAGGTTCTGTTTTATTCGGAACTACTTCAGCTAAAGGTAAAATCTTAGGTGGTGTATCATGGAATAGCCGTGACATCATTTTTGCTAGAGACTTCTACTTTAACTCTGGCGGTGCATCTGTATACGGAAACAGCTATACGACTATCGTTGGTGGATTCGACGAGTTTGACTGGCGAACAATTCCTGACGGTGCTGGCGGTGGTGCTTGTGACTTCCCTGATACTGCATTCTTCACGTTAGGTGCTCGTTGTGCATATGACTTTACAGCTGTAAGTGCTGATGAAGCTTCAACAAGTAATCGTTCTATCTGGGTTAAAGCAGAAAGAGAAATCAATTCAGATTGGAGTGTTTGGACAAACGCAAGCATCTCACAATCTAACTCTTTTGGTCGTTATGCGCCAGTTCCGGATTCAAGCTATTTCTCTACTCCATTGACTGGTAATAGCCCGAATAACCCATCTAACCCAGCCGGTAACGTATACGACGCTACTGTTTTCCCTGCTGGTTCAACTAACCAACCAGTTAACTGGTGGCACCGTTTTGACGCGCTAGGTAATCGTGATAGCACAGTTGATAACAAGTTAGAAGATATTCAACTTGGATTCACTGGTGTTGTTGGCGAAACAGATATTGACATTGGTATCCGTAAGACTAGTAACAGAACTTCTGATATTGGCCGTAACTACTTACTACGTTCTGCAGCTGCTACAGCTATCGAAAGTGGTGCTTACGATTTACGTAACCCATTCGCTACTGACGCTGCTACGCTGAATGGCATGAAAGTTACGATTTCTCGTATCAGTAAATATGACCAAAACGAATTCTGGGCAAATGCTGCTTTCGAATTGTTTGAAATGGACGCTGGTGCTGCTCAGATAGCTCTTGGTGTTGAGTATCGTGAAGAATTCTATCAAGATCTATATGACTCGCTATCTGAAGCTGGTCAAGTTGGTGGTTCTGCAGGTAATAGTGCTGGTGGTGACCGCGACGCAAAAGCTGCTTTTGTTGAAGTAATGTTCCCAGTTACTGATGATTTAGAAATCAGTGCTGCTGGTCGTTACGATAGCTACAGCGATTACGGTTCTGACTTCTCTCCAAAAATCTCCGCAAGATGGCAGCCAACTGACGAAATGACAGTACGTGCTTCATACGGTGAAGGTTTCTTAGCTCCGACTCTAGATATCTTAACTCAGTTAGACTCTTTCTCTGCAGATACGGTATCTGATTCAGCGTCTTGTATTGCTCAAGGTCAGCCTGCTGATTGTCGTTTACAAATCAACGCTACAGTTACAGCTAATCCAGACTTAGGTTCTGAAAACTCTCAGCAATTCTCCGCTGGTGTTGCTTACGAGCCAACTGATTGGATGAACTTCTCTCTTGATTACTGGGATATCAGTATCGAAAACAGAATCCGTTCTTTCTCTTCACAAGGTCTAATTAATGCAGTTTCTCGTGGTGACTCAATACCTGCAGGTTTAGGTGTTACTCGTAATCCAAACAACGGTGCTATCTTGAGTGTTATTCGTGGTTTTGGTAACCAAGGTGATGTAGAGCTATCTGGTATCGATTTCAACGGTCGTTTCAACTTCGATTTGTTTGGTGGACAGTTAACTAACAACGTTCAACTAAGTCACATTTTCGAAACTACAGTTGACGGTGGTCGTGAGTTAATCGAAGATCCAGGTTCTCCAGCAATGAGAATAAACATCCAGAATACTTATACAATGGGTGATTTCTCGTTCGGTTATAACATGAACTTAATCGGTGACCAGTATAACGATGTAACAACTACAGCGACTAATGCTGCTGGTGTTGCTACAGCAGCTGACCGTTCTGGACATGTTCCTACATGGATCACACATGACTTCCAAGTTAATTACAATACAACTTGGGACGGTCGTTTCACCGTTGGTGTTCAAAACGCTGGCGAAAAACGTCCACCTGTTGGTTTAGGTGCTGTTGGATCACGTGATTATGACTTTAACTTGTACAATGCGTATGGTCGTATCACTTATTTCCGATACACTCAAAACTTCTAATTAACACTTAGTTAATTGATTGTTAAAGGCGTGCGTAAGCACGCCTTTTTTTTAGCTCTTAATAAGAAGAAATTTTAGAAAATGTCAGCAGAAAGTAATCATTGGAGTAGCTATTGGGAAAGCGGTAGCATTACTTCTTTACCCCAGGATTTTCAAGATAATTATGATGGAGAAATTGGAGCATTTTGGGAAAGTCAATTTGAGTCGCTAAATAGCAACTCTATTATTTTAGATTTATGCACGGGAAATGGTGCAATTGCATTACTCGCTCAGAGTTTTTCTTTGAAGTTTCAAAAAGAATTCAATGTTATTGGCGTAGATGCAGCAACGATAAATACTGCTGCAATTGTCAAAAATAAACCTCATTTAAGCGAACTCCTTAACAGAGTTAACTTTATTTCAAACTGTCGAGTCGAAGACATTGATTTAACGAGTGAATCTGTCGATCTTATTACTAGTCAATATGGAATAGAATACTGTGACTGGAAACTAGTTGCAGAACGCGTTTTTGATCTTTTAAAACCGAATGGCGAGTTTGCATTTATTAGTCACGCTCAGTCAACCGATATTCGCAAGACTATGTGTGAAGAGCAGAGACAGTATATGTTTCTCAACGAATTAAAAATATTCACGCTAGTAAATAGCTATTACAATCATAAAAAGAGTTTTGGGCTAACTCTTAAAAAGCTTAAGTCGGCAGAAACCAAGCTACAATTAGCCCAAAAAAGTATTTCTAGCCAGTTATATGCAAGTGTATTGCAATTTCTGCAATATATCCTCCAGCTAGATAAGGCACGTATGACTACAGAAAAAAGGCAGATTGTTTCTTTCTGCGAGCAACATGTTTTTGCTTATAAGCGCTTAGAGGATATACTTAACGTGTCTGAAAAAATTGCTAGTGTTCCAAACTGGTATCAAGTGTTTGAATCAGCGGGTTTAAGCCTAATAGCGAGCGGAGACGTTCTTCAAGGTGGACTTCATAAAGCAGGTGTATACTACCAATTCAAGAAAAAAGATGATCGCTGAAGCAGTCATTAGAGTTAGAAATAAACGTATATAAACAGTGGTAGTTTAAGTTCAACTCGATCTCACTGATAACAAACAACACATAAACAGAGGGTTACGTGTCTTTTAGTGTCAAATCCAATTTCTTTATAATGCAAAGAAATAATACGCTATTTGCTGGAGAGTTAGTAAAAGGCTCGAAACCGGTAATGCTTTCTAGCGTCGATCTCTTACTGTTCGCAAGCTTTATGAAAGGTAATTCAATTGAAAGTGCGCTAACGTTTTTCCGTACACTACCTATTAGCCAAATACTCTTTTCTGATGTAACGGATAATCAAATAACCGATCGAATTAATTTCTTACTGGAGCAACAGCTCCTTGTTAATGAACGCTTGCCTAGCAATAAACAATATCCAGCAATATCTGTTGAAGAAGCTAGCGACTATGCCGTTCAGGATAGCTACCGACTCTCGCAAAATTTTTCTTTATCGCCGCTTGTAAACGGTTACAAGCTCTGGTCTGTTAAAGAAAGGATCTATTATTCTTTAGACCCCCAACAAGCTTTTGTACTGGTTTTATTCTGTCAGCATAGTAGTGTGACGGAAATTGAAAAGGTTGTTGCTGGCGTGGTTAAACTAAGTGAGCTACACAACTTAATAAAATGGTTTTTTGACCATGGTGTTTTGGTTAAAAACGCCGTTAGTATTGCCGAAAATAGCGTGCAAGCAAACGCAAATAAAACTCCGCTGTTCGCAAACCTACCTAAGAACCCGAAGATTAAACCATGGCAAGAGTTAAATCTGGGAAATAGAATACCCGTCTATTTTGTTCCTCATACGGAAAACCATTACCCGTTGGCGCTAGGGTTATTATATAGCGCAATAACGTCAGCCAATGATGGTGCGTTGTTGGACAGATTTCTGCTAGTTCCAATCACTTATTTAGATCCAAAAGAATTACTTGATGGTCCTTATAATCGCTTTGGTCCGGGAGTATGGCTATTTTCTAACTATATGTGGTCTAGTGAAATAAACCTTAAAATTTCTGATGCTGTAAAGCGTCACAGTCCGCTAAATTTGACAGTTCATGGCGGACCAAGTACACCGGATTATCAGAAAAAGAGTCAGGAGTTTTTTAGTGCTTACTCATCCGTTGATATTTGTGTGCATGGCGAAGGGGAAGCTTCTATTGTTGGTGTCATCGAGAATGTTGAAAGAGACAAGGTGGGACGAGTTGCTTTTGAAGAAGATGCTTTATCAGACGTTGATGGAATTACTTTTAGGTCCTTGGCTAATTCTGGAGAAGTTGTTAGGACAAAAAGCCGAGCACGATTAAAACAACCAGATATCATCCCTTCTCCCTATTCGGAAGGTGTTTTCGACGTGTACGGTGGAAAAGTTGAAGCCGCGATTATCGAATCAAACCGAGGTTGTCCTTTCGGCTGCACTTTTTGTGATTGGGGCTCTGCAACCAATCAAAAAGTCAGGAAATATGACCTGAACCGAGTAAGGCAAGAGTTAGACTGGATTATTGAGCAATCAGTTAAAGTTCTATGGATTGCTGATGCCAATTTTGGCATGTACGACCGTGATATTGAGCTTGCTCAATACATTGTTGATCAAAAAGCGAAGCATGGTTTTCCGCAAGAAGTTGTTGTTAATTACACAAAAAACACCACCTGGCGTTTAGCAGAAATTATTAAGATTTTTTCAAGCGGCGGAATAATCAGCCAAGGGGTTATATCAATTCAAACGACCGATGAATCAACCTTGAAGGTGATAAATCGTAAGAATATTAAGACTAAGAAATATGATGAACTCACCCAAATTTTTAGTGATTCACAACTTCCATTATCGACGGACCTAATGATTGGATTGCCAGGAAGCACCATTGATAGTTTTAAATCTGATTTACAGCGCTATTTTGACCGTGATATTTCAGTTAAGGCTTATCCTACTCAACTATTGCCTAACAGCCCCATGGCAGATCCTAGCTATATGGCTGAGCATCAGATTGAAGTGGATGCAGAAAATTACCTCGTTTCTACCCGTACTTATAGCCACTCCGATCTCGACCTAATGAAGCATTTGTACCAACTGCATACACTAATAGACGGTTATTCCTTACTGAGGTATTTTCTTCGATACTTGCAATGGGACCATTCCATAAATTACACTGATTTCTTGTGTGCTTTGCAAAATGAATTGAATAGTGATGCTAAAGCGTATCCTCATATGTATTTCGCATTCCAGTTTTTTGAAACGGATAAGTGTATGCCCGGTGGCTGGAATGAATTTTACTCTGAAATAGCAAAATTCACCCAAAGCACTTTTTCAATTGATATTGATGACACTTTTAGAGCCGTTCTTTCGATTAACGAATTGGCGATGCCAGACGAAGGCCGACGTTATCCTATTCGACTGGAGCTAGAACAGGATTTTGAAAGCTATTTTCAACACAACAAACGTTTGGATAGCATAAAAAAGAAAAAGCTTAAATCCTACTTACCGAGTGTCATAGTATTTGATGATCCGGATGGCATGGCTCAATTAGCCTCCAGTCATGTCCAATATGACTCACACCAATTTTTTTGGGAAGTTCGTTCATCAATAGCTCGTGCAAAATCTTCCTCGACAGCTGGTCATTTTGAGTCGGCTAGTAATGGTTAGAATGTGAATTTTACCGCAATGTCTACTTGATAAATATTACAAAATTCAATATATTTGATGGTTACGTCTCCTGATGAGACAAGCCTTTAAATATATCAATGGAATTGCTATGAGCAGATTAGTCGTAATTTTAGTTTTGTCTATGGTTTGTATTTCAACTAATGCGTTGGCAGCTTTGCCAAAGTTAGAAATATTTGCTAAACACCCCTCCTATCGTGATATGAAGATTTCACCCACTGGTAAATATATAGCCTTTACTTACGCAGAAGGAGATCAAGTTAAGCTTGGTATCATGGATCGCAGCACTATGAAACCAATGTCGTCATTTGAGTTTGGCGAAAGTAGACAAGTTGTATCGTTTCGATGGCTGAATAATGAGCGCGTTGGAATGATGGTTCAAAAAATTACTGGCTGGCTTGACGGAACCGACCCAAAAACTAAATGGGCTGCTGGTAACGCTGACGGCTCTAATCGCCGTATACTTTGGGATTTTGAGCATTCTATTTCTTCGGTTTCTATTTTATCGATACTTGAAAACGAGCCTGATTATGTATTGCTTCAAGAAATGGACTGGCGAGATGGTAGAGCCGTAAAACCTATCAGAGTCAATATTAATACAGGGAAACGCCATAGAGTTGATGCCGGCCCAATAGAAGCCCGACACACAAAGCCTGGTATTGTTGGGCTTGGCGTAGATTCAAATGATGAAATTAGGTTTGCGTTTGAATATGACCAAGGCGATGACATTATTGATGATGGCGATGATGCTGGTTATATCCACTATAAAACGAGTGATGGAATATGGCACAAGCTCGGATATAGAAATAAGAGAGATAGCAGTGCTTCAATGGGAATTCTTGGCTACTCAGAGGACAATAATAGTTTTTATTTTACCTCAAACCATGATCAAGCTAGTTCCGATACTCGTGGGCTATTTGAATTTGATATGGTTACACGAACCATAAAGTTGTTGCACCGACATCCCGATGTTGACATTGGCGGAGGAGTCTACGGAAATAAGGGACAGCTAATAGGTGCTTATCTTGAGCCCGGTTATCCTGAGTACCACTATTTGATTTCCGATGAAAATAATTCGGCAATTGCAATGAGGCAGTCTCTATCGGCGGCCTTTAAGAATGAACAGGTGAGCCTCAGAAACTCTACGTCAGATGGAGACTTGCATGTAGTAAGGGTCACAAGTGACAGAAACCCTGGGAAATTTTTTCTTTTTGATAGTAAAAAAAATAGTCTAACTCACTACGCTGACAGTAAACCTGAAGTCAAAGCTGAGGAAATGGCTAGAGTTGAGCCGTTCGCCGTTGAAGCAAGGGATGGTTTAAAAATGTATGGCCAGCTAACGATCCCCAATAATGTTAAAGAAACTAACCTACCGATGGTTGTTTATCCACATGGTGGACCGTATGGCGCAGCAGATGATTGGCGGTGGGATCGAAGAGCTCAAATGTTTGCCAGCAGAGGTTATTTGGTGCTTCAATTAAACTTTAGAGGTTCAGGGGGTTACGGAGAAGATTTTTATGATGCTGGTAGTAAAGAGTGGGGACGGAAGATGCAAGATGACATCACCGATGCCACCAAATGGGCGATTAAAAGCGGGTTAGCCGATCCAGAGCGAATCTGTATACACGGCGTATCTTACGGTGGTTACGCAGCGATGCATGCGGTAGTTAAAGAACCAGACCTGTACAAATGTTCTATCCCCGACGCAGGTGTTTATGAGATGAAAATTCAATGGGATGAGGCAGATTCATTTAAAGGATGGAAGGGTAACGAACGAAAGAAAAACTACATGAATTGGGCTATCGGTGGATATGATTATGTTAAGGAGCGTTCACCGGTTTATCATGTTGATAAACTGAAAGCGGCTCTGCTTATAGTCCATGGCGGTTCCGATGTTCGTGTTCCTATGATCAACGCGGAAGTACTTGAACAACACTTAAAAAAGGCAGGCAAGTCCTACGAAACTTTGTACAAGGAAGAAGAGGGGCATGGCTTTCAAGTAGAAGAAAATCGAATAGAGCTTTACCAGACTATGTTATCTTTCCTAGAAAA
>CAJQOL010000019.1 GCA_905479925.1 uncultured Kangiellaceae bacterium
GCTTTCCATGCGTTACTGCTATTTGGCGTCGGTTTTAAAGTTCCAGATCTTTCCAAGTCACCGAAGAACAAAACGTTTAATGTGGTCCTTGCTCAATATGAAACCAAAGAAAGACCAGAAAAAGCCGATTTTATCGGCCAAGCTGACCAAATTGCCGGTGGAGAAAGTGAGCAAAAACAAGCGCCTAGTGCCATTGAAAATGCTCAGTTTAATGATCCAAACAAACAAGCGAGCGAAATACAATTAGCGGCTCAAAAACAAAGCAAAGAAACGCCTGTTTCACAATATCTAACCAGTAGTAATGGAAAGCTTAATTTTCAGCGACAGGAAGATTCAGAGAAGGAACAACAGCAGTCACTACCTGATACTGAAGCTCTACTAAAGAAAAGCTATCAACTATCTGGATTAATTGCTAATTTAGATAACCAACAGATCAATCAAGCTAGAAAATCCAAGAAGAGGCAAGTCTCAGCAGCCATTCACCGCTCGAGTGACGCGCTATACCTGGATACTTGGCGAAGAAAAATTGAAAATATTGGCAATCAAAACTATCCAGAACGAGCTAAGCAAGACAAGATTTACGGTAACTTGACTCTTAAAGTCGCTATAAATAGCAACGGAACCATACATGAAATATCAATAATGAAGAGCTCAGGAAAAAAGCTACTTGATGATGCGGCCATTCGAATCGTTCGATTAGCAGCGCCCTTCAGTCCCCTAACGGCAGAAATGAGTAAAGATACCGACATTCTAGAAATTATTAGAGTTTGGCGCTTTCAGGCCGATAACAGGATCAGAACCAGTTAATAACATGCCATATCAATCCCTATTTGGGAATTGTCACCGATAGAATCGGTAATAGAGCTGGAAATTTTAACATTCATCCCCAAATAACGACTAGATTAAGCAGCTAGATTTAACAACTGGATTTAACAAACTGAGTTAATAATGAGCGACTTTCTAAGCCTAAAAAATCAGATGCTAATAGCGATGCCATCGATTCAAGATGCTGACTTTGGGCAAAGTGTGACTGTTATTTGCGAGCACAATGAAGACGGTGCAATGGGCATCGTCATTAATCATCCCCTTGAATTATCTACGACCGACTTACTAGAACACATGGATATACCCTGTGAAAAAAGTGACAACATTAACCCTGTATTAGCGGGTGGCCCGGTGCAAACGGATCGCGGTTTTGTTATTCACCGTGCAGAAAAAATATGGAAATCGAGTATTGAGTTAAATGATAATATTTCTATTACAACCTCTGCTGACATACTCCATGCGATGGGCCGACAGGAAATATCCACCGAAGCGTTCGTCGCATTAGGATATGCAGGCTGGGGGCCAGGCCAACTAGAAAAGGAAATCTTAGCGAACAGCTGGTTGACTATCCCAATACAGGCCGATCTTCTGTTTAATACAGACGTTAATACTCGGTGGCACGCGGCGGCCAACAAACTAGGCTTTGACATTGCGCAGCTCAGCTCTTTTAGCGGCAATGCCTAATCCCGGCTCTTTTACCACTTTAACTAAGAAAAATTTCCTATGAGTCAAATAATTGCCTTTGATTTTGGCCTAGCACGAATAGGTGTCGCTGTTGGTCAGACGATAACTGGAACCGCAAACCCATTACCAACTCTGCTTGCAAAAGACGGTATTCCTGACTGGCATAAGGTTGAGAAATTAATTAAGGAGTGGCAACCCGATATGATCATCGTTGGCGAACCATTTAACATGGATAACACCGACCAACAAATAACTAAACGAGCCCGAAAATTCGCCAATAGACTGCATGGTCGTTATGGTATTAAGGTTGAATTAAACGACGAAAGACTATCAAGCGCAGCCGCACGGGAAGAAATTTTCGAATTTGGTGGCTATCAAAAACTTAAGAAAACACAAATTGACAGCATTGCTGCTGCCCTCATCCTTGAAAGCTGGTTTTCCCACCAAAATTCCTAACGCCAGTTTAATCCATAGAATTAGCCGCTTAATACGGATTTAATTGGCATAAAACCAATTGATGGACCATACTTTAAGCAGCAAATAGTTCTCGCAAACACTGGTTTAATAATAGTTATAATGTAGGCAGTACATCCTTTATCGCCCTCACGTTTTATCTTTTGTGCCCGATGTAGCAGTTCTCGCCGTTTTAGGAATACGTTGAAACTAGAAATGTCCGAAGATAACAAACCGAAATCAAAGCCAAATAAGCTATCCGCACACGACACTGATTTGTCGCCCGACGATGGAGAAATTACTGATGGAGAACAAAACCAATCGTCACATACAGCTAGCAAACTAATATCTAAACTTAACAGAATAAAACTTCTCGAGGAGCAACTAGCCGTTCAAGCTATCGAAAGTGAAAGAACGCTAAAGCTTCAGCAGGCACTATTCAAAATTTCAAATTTAGCCTCGGGCGCCGAAGATCTGGAACTTTTCTACCAACGAATTCACAGAACTGTTTCAGAAATTGCCTATGCAGAAAATTTTTATATCGCTTTACATGAGCCGGAACAGCAGCAAATCAGAATGGTCTATTTTGTTGATGTTGTAGAAAAACTGACCGCTAAAGAAATTGCGCCAATTCCTATCGTCAAAGAAAATCGTTCTCTTACGGTTTACTTAATGGAAAAAGGAGAAGCTTTTTTAGGGGATCAAAAACAAATGCTTGATCTCATTGCATCAGAGAACTTAAAAACGCAAGGTTCTTTAACCAATTGGTGGTTAGGAATTCCTCTAATTGCTGACGGTAAAACCATTGGGGTAATGACCCTACAAAGCTATCGAAAGGATTTTGAATTAACAGAAAGCGATAAAGAGCTGATGGTATTTGTTAGCCAGCATGTCGCTACAGCCATAGAAAGAAAATCTAACAAATTTCAACTACAGAACCTTGTTGAACAAAAAACCTTAGAGTTAGTTGAAATTAACAAAAGACTAAATGAACAGGTCATTGAAACAGGCCGTTCACAGGCTATCCAAGCCGCACTTTATCAAATTGCAGACCTAGTTTCGACAGCAAGTAATCTTGACTATTTCTATTCCTCACTTCACAAAATCATTTCCGAATTGATCTACGCAAAAAATTTATACATATGTCTTTATTCTGAAGATAAATCAAATATTGATTTTGTTTATTACGTTGATACTGAAGACTATCTTAATCAAGAGACTATTAAGCAGATTCCAACGGAGGACATTAAGAAAACGTCAACCGGCCTCGTTCTATTGACTGGAGAATCTATTCTAAAAACCCCAGATAACTGGGAAAGACACTCAAAGAAAGGAATCAAGCGAGTTGGTAAACGTTCGCAATATTGGCTCGGTGTTCCGCTGAAAATTGAAGACCATGTTATCGGCGCTATCGTTGTTCAGAGCTATAGCTTGGATTATGCTTTTGGAAATGACGAAAAAGAACTACTCGAGTTTGTCTCACAGCATATAGCGATCGCATTGGAACGAAGGGAAAACCAAACAGCTCTTGAGCAAAGAGTCGATGAAAGAACCTCTGAAATAGCAGAGGCAAACAACAAACTGACTCAAGAAATCGCTGAAAGAAAAAGAAGCGAGGAAACTCAGGCACTATTATATCGAATTTCAAACTTGGGCATGCAAAACATTCCAAGGCAGAAACTATTCGAACAAGTTCACCAATTTATTTCCGAAATAATTCCATCGGAATATTTTTACATTGGCCTAATAAATCACGAGAATAACGAAATGGATTGGATCTATTTTGTCGATTCTGATGATGACTATGACTATTCAGTCGCCGACCATATGAGTGAAGAGGAGCGAAAAAAGACCTTTGCGCATTTTGTCACCAACTCGGGACAGCCTCTACTAGTTGATAGAGCTGAAATTCAGGCAATGAGTGACCGAGGTGAAGTAACGCTTATAGGGCCAAAACCAGAACATTATTTAGGCATACCGCTTAACACCACTCATTCTACTATCGGCGTAATGGCTCTTCAGTCTTATAATCCGGACTTTGGCTATTCAAAATCGGACCTGGAATTATTGACCTTTGTTAGTCAGTCAATTGTTTCAACCATTGAACGACGCGCCCAAAACATAAGATTAGAAGCGACCGTTAAACAACGGACGGAAGAGATAAGCTTAACCAACAGACAGTTGCAGAGTGAAATAACCCAACGTCGTTCTTCAGAAAAGCTGCAGACTGCGCTTTATCAAATTTCTGAAACCTCACAGCAGTGTGCAACGGAATCAGAGCTTTATCCGCAACTGCACGAAATAATTTCGCAGCTAATGTTCGCAGAAAATTTTTATATTGCCACTATAGACGAAGAGAAGAAGGAATTTAGTTTCGATTATAATCATGACGACAAGGATGAGCACTTACCAAAAACTATTCCTTTTGGCAAAACACTAACTAAATATGTTTATGACGTTAGAGAAACCGTTCATTTTAATCAAGAAAATATTCAAGACCTAGCGGCGCAAGGAACCATAGAGTTTTTAGGTGAAGCATCCTATGAATGGATTGGTGTTCCACTTATCGCCAACGGCGAAATACTAGGGATCATGGTACTACAAAGCTATGACCGTTCGATTGTTTATGGCGAGAAGGACATCGAGATCTTAAATTTTGTTTCTACCCATATAGCCGACGCACTAGAGAGAAAAAAAGCGGAACAAGAGTTACGAGATGCGTACCAAGCTATCGAAGAAAAATCGAAGAAAGCGTTAGCAGCGAGTGAGGCAAAATCATCTTTTCTTGCGACGGTCAGTCACGAAATTCGAACACCAATGAACGGTATATTGGGTATGTTAACACTCATTTCAGATACTCCATTAACCAATAGACAAATTGATTATATCTCTAAAATTGAAGTATCGGCGCAATCGCTGCTTGGCATTATTAACGACATATTAGATTTTTCAAAAATTGAACAAGGTAAAATGCACCTTGACAAGGTTGAATTTGACTTGTTGGAATTAATGGAAAATCTAACCGATATTTTTTCTGCCAACCTTGTTGAGAAGAATCTAAATTTTAATATTTTGGTCGATAATAATGTCTCAAGAGTTCGGCTCGGCGATCCATTGAGGTTATCGCAGATATTAATCAATCTAATTGGAAACGCGATCAAGTTTACCGAGGCTGGCTTTGTCAATTTGGTCGTCAAACAAGTTAATGACCAGCGAATTTATTTCTCCGTTGAGGACTCTGGAATTGGTATCGCCAGAGAAAAGCGAGAAAAAATATTTGCATCTTTCACTCAAGCGGATGATACAACTACTCGTAAATTTGGCGGTTCTGGCCTTGGTTTAAGCATTTGCCAACAATTGGTCACCATGATGAATGGCGAAATTACGGTATCCGGAGATAGCGGTGAGGGAAGTCAATTTTCCTTCGAAATTTTACTAGAGGCCGTTTCAAGTGCGGCTTCGTCAAAACTCAATGGGCAGACTATCTTATTGGTTTCTGACGATAAACATCAAATTGAATCTTGGCAACAATTTTCGATACGTAAAGATTTTAAGTTAAAAGTCGATTCATTTGATCAACTAACGAGAAAACTAAGTGCGAATGAGGGGGCCGATGAGGAATATAGTCAAATATTTATTGACGCTGGTATCAACGCGAATCCAGAAATCGACAAGCTCAATCTAGCGCAACTGCATAATAACAAGAAATCATTTTTGTACTTTCTTCACCAGCCAAATAGCTCGGAACCTGAACTTGCGCAACTAGACGATTATGCAGAGGTCATTACTAAGCCGGTCAAAAAATCAACGATTTTCAAAATTCTGAGCTCAGCATGTGTTACCACAAAAGATAACACTCTGGTAAAAAATACCGAGAGTAAAATCAGACCAGTTATTGAGAATAAAAAGGTTCTGATTGCTGAAGATAATTTGATCAATCAGCAAGTTGCCCGTCAAATATTAAAAGTAGCGGGTGCCGATGTAACCATCGTTGGTAACGGCCAACTAGCGGTAGACGCCTGCCAGCAACACAAATTTGATATCGTATTAATGGACATGCAAATGCCTGTTATGGATGGATATAATGCATCAAAAAAGATTAGAGAAGATTTCTCCAAAGAATCGTTACCAATCGTAGCGATGACCGCCAACGTAATGCAAGGTGATCGAGAAAAATGTTTAGAATTTGGTATGAATGATTACATTGGCAAGCCCATCAACCGTGAAGCACTTTTCGAGGTAATTGAGCCTTTTCTTAATCCGTAAGTCTTAACGGTTAATTGTTGATCATTCATTACTGACCACGCTCCTATGATCAAACGATGGGAAGTAATTATTTCTAATTTTTAGCTTTTATTTTGTTTAACCATATCGTAACAATTGCCAAGAATACGATCATTGGTATGGCAACCATGATCAGTTGGTCCCATCCGTAACTGAATAACATTTTACCAGCAAATAGCGATGCCATGGCCTGCACAAAAAAGATAGAGAAATCATTAGTCGCTTGGGCTTTAAAACGCTCACTAGATTGATAGGACTCGGGAAGAAGAACTGTTCCACTGGTATAAAGAAAATTCCAACCAATCCCTAACAATACCATGGCCCACCAATAGTGCATGACAGCCTGACCTGACAAACCAACCGCGACAACCGCAACATAAACGATTGTCCCTAGCAGTACCAATTTTCCAATGCCGATATATCTTATTAATACAGCTGAGAATAGTGATGGTAAATACATGGCAACGATATGACTTTGGATAACCCACTTGGTCGATTCTAGTGAGTGGCCATTGACTTGATGCATACTTAACGGCGATGCGGTCATGATATAACTCATAACCCCGTAAGCGATTGCACCGCAACACACCGAAATAATAAAAATCGGTTGTTTAACTATCTCCGTTAACCGCCTGGCGCTTTTATCTATCTTGGTTTCTGCAACACCGATGGGAGCTAATAAAGAAACAATAACCATAGCAACAACGATCATTAAGAACAGGCCAATAAATGAGCCGGCAAATCCGTGCGGTGAGCTAAGCCAATCTTTACCGATAACCGCCACCTCAGGGCCTAAAATAGCAGCAAACATACTTCCTATCATCAGCACTGAAATAGCTTTAGGAATATCATCGCTGGTTGCTAAGCTTTCGATCACTGCAAATCGCATTTGTGCTACAAAAGCCATACTAAAACCAAGTAGTCCTGAGCCGATAATCAGCATATAGAAACTCGCATTCAGTGCAGCATAGGCTGACAATAACGCACCCAATAATGCAGAAAGCAAACCGATATTTGTGCCAATACGGCGACCAAAACGCTTCATTAACATTGCTGCAGGAATAACCCCTGCGGCGGTCATTAGAATCATCAAAGTAAGAGGGATGGTGGCGTATTCGGGTTGAGGAGCTATTTTTCCACCGAGCAATCCACCGGCAAATACAACCATTGAGGCAGAAGATAAACCAAGGGGTTGGGCGACAAATAGTAGCCAAACATTTTTAGGTAAGTTGCTGACATGATTACCAACGACAGCAATGCCAATTAACAGCCCTAAGGCAACAAGTAGTGTAATTGACATATTAGGGCAAAATATCCGCTGGTCGGTAAATCTAAATTAAATGGCTAATTATCTAGCGAGGGTCTTGCTCTTCCAAAGACATTCCACCTAAACCGCCATTATCGAAAACAGGCTCGCCGCCTTCTGACGAATCAAGTTTTATCATTAGACGTAAATCATTCGGTGAGTCAGCATGGTGAAGCGCGTCTTCATAGGTTACTTCACCGGACTTAAATAAGGAGAACAACGACTGATCAAAGGTTTGCATCCCCTGCTCCGTTGATTTACTCATTAAGTCCTTCAAAAGATGTAATTCACCTTTTCTTATATGATCTGAAACCAGCGGAGTATTAATCATAATTTCAATCGCAGGCCGTCGGCCTTTACCATCTGGTGTTGGAATAAGTTGTTGTGCAACGATTGCACGCAAGTTTAAGGATAAGTCCATCATAACCTGATCGTGTTTTTCTCTAGGGAAAAAATGCAGAATTCGGTCAAGTGCTTGATTCGCATTGTTAGCATGAAGCGTACACATACAAAGATGTCCCGTCTCTGCAAAAGCAACCGCGTAATCCATTGTTTCACTGGTTCTTACTTCACCGATCAATATAACATCTGGCGCTTGGCGTAGAGTGTTTTTTAAAGCGGTGTCAAATGACTCAGTATCAATTCCAACTTCGCGTTGAGTAATAATACATTTATCATGATTGTGGACAAACTCAATAGGGTCTTCTATCGAAATTATATGCCCGGTCGTAGAACGATTTCGATATCCAATCATTGATGCCAAGGATGTTGATTTACCAGTACCAGTCGCACCAACAAAAATAACCAAACCACGTTTGGTTAACGAAAGCTTTTTAAGAATATTTGGTAAGCGTAACTCTTCAATGGTTGGAATGGTTGTTTCGATTCGTCTTAATACCATACCAACATGGTTTCGCTGCTGGAATGCACTGACACGATAACGACCAATACCAGCGGCGCTAATTGCAAAGTTACATTCGTGAGCCCGAGCAAACTCTCTGCGCTGCTCTTCATTCATTACACTTAAAACCACTTCGCGAGCTTTTTCCGGTGTTAACGCCCGCTGGGTTACCGGCATTACCTTTCCATGGATCTTAATACTCGGTGGAACGCCTGCGGTAATAAAAAGGTCCGACGCCTTTTTGGTCACCATTAATTTTAATAGGCCTTCAAAATCCATTAAAACTCTTCCTTATTCTTAGCTGAGTGACGTGCATCTTCCCGACTAATTAATCCTTTACCTAGCAAGTCTTTTAAACATTGGTCAAGGGTCTGCATTCCTACACCGAGTCCGGTTTGTATAGCACTGTACATTTGCGCTACTTTATCTTCACGAATTAAGTTTCTAATTGCGGGGGTACCAATCATTATTTCATGAGCGGCAACTCGACCTCCGCCATTTTTCTTTAAGAGGGTTTGCGAAACAACCGCCTGTAAGGATTCAGATAGCATAGAGCGCGTCATGTCTTTTTCAGCGGCAGGAAATACATCGATGATTCTATCAATGGTTTTTGCGGCTGAGGAGGTATGCAGCGTACCAAATACTAAATGCCCAGTTTCAGCAGCGGTTAACGCCAAGCGAATTGTCTCAAGATCACGAAGCTCACCAATTAGAATTATATCTGGATCTTCACGAAGCGCTGAACGAAGTGCTTCACTAAACCCTAAAGTATCTCGGTGAACCTCACGTTGGTTCATTAGACATTTTTTACTCTCATGAACAAACTCTATCGGGTCCTCTATAGTAAGTACATGCCCGTAGTGATTGTCATTAATATAATCGATCATTGCGGCCAGAGTCGTACTTTTACCCGAGCCTGTTGGCCCAGTAACTAGAACCAACCCCCTTGGGTGCATACACATTTCTTTAAAAATAGATGGAGCCGCCAACTCTTCCAAAGTTAGTACTTGTGATGGAATGGTACGAAAAACCGCCGATGCACCACGATTTTGATTGAAAGCATTAACACGAAAACGAGCGATACCGGGGAGAGCAAAAGAGAAATCCGTCTCTAGGAATTCTTCAAAGTCCTTTCGTTGCTTATCATTCATAATATCATAGACTAAACTATGAACCATTTTATGGTCCATCGGTGGCACATTTATACGACGCACATCGCCATCGACACGTATCATAGGCGGTAAACCTGCCGATAAATGTAAATCGGACGCTTTATTCTTTACGCTAAACGCCAGTAGTTCAGTTATGTCCATAAGTACTCACCTAATCAATCATTTTTGTTTTTAAAAATCATCCAATGATAGAATTTTAGTAGAATTCTGCCCAAAAAGAGCAGCAATTTTGCATAAATGTCACGGTTTGCAGCAAATTCTTGTATATTAGCCAAATAATTAACATTTCAAGCCGAAAAAGCCTTTGAATTAACCATGAATATGCTTAGCAACGTTCAAAAAGTAACCAGTGGACTAAAAGCCAGCTGTAGCAAATATAATCGTGACATCAATGGGTTAAAGCTATTGGCTGTGAGTAAAACACATCCTGCCAGCGCAATTCAAGCGGCTTATGATGCAGGTATCACAGATTTTGGCGAAAGCTATCTTCAAGAGTCGTTGGAGAAAATTCACCAGTTAGGTGATTTACCCATTTGTTGGCACTTTATAGGGCCAATTCAAAGTAATAAAACCCGTCAAATTGCTGAGAATTTCGACTGGGTACATAGCGTTGACCGTGAGAAAGTTTTGCGACGTTTGGCTTCACAACGTCCAGCCAATTTACCGCCGCTTAATGTTTGCTTGCAAACAAACCTGTTCAATGAGCCTCAAAAGCAAGGAGTTACTGAGCCCAAGCTCGCGGAATTGCTTGAATTGGCGCTTTCCCTGCCCCATATAAAGTTACGGGGTTTGATGGTGATCCCACCTAAAAACGAAGACTTTGACCAACAACGACAGCAATTCAAACAGGTAAAGCGCCTTTTCTCCGACCTAAAGGGCCGATACCCAGAGATGGACACGTTATCGATGGGAATGAGTGGTGATAGTGAAGCGGCAATTGCTGAGGGCTCTACCATGGTAAGAATTGGTACTGCCATTTTTGGACAACGACAAGTTAAGACTTAGGATTTATGAATGCTTAGGATTGATGAATGAAACAACAGCAAAAAATTGGTTTTATTGGTTGTGGCAACATGACATCGGCAATTATCGGGGGCCTGGTCAAACAAGGCTTTCCATCCGAATCGATAATCGTCAGTAATCGAAGCCAAGAGAAGTTAACTAACATCAAAAAAATCTACAATGTATCAATTGCATCGGACAACTCACAGATAGTTGCGTTTGCGGAAACCATTATATTGGCGGTAAAACCTCAAATGCTTGAAGACGTTTGCGAACCACTAAAAAGGCTATCTTTTTCGGGGAAATTGGTTATTTCGATTGCTGCTGGAACATCAACCGAGACAATAGAAAACTACCTAAGCCAATCTATTGCTATAATTCGCGCAATGCCTAATACACCATCGCAAATTTTACAGGGTGCCACTGGTCTATATGCTAACCAGTTGGCCGGCGATGCTCATGCAGAAATTGCAGAGGCTATTTTCGGCGCAATTGGAAAAAACGAATGGGTAGATGATGAATCCCTCATTGATGTAGTGACAGCAATAGCAGGCAGTTCACCTGCTTATATTTTCCTTTTTTTACAAGCGATGATGGAACAATCCATTGAACTCGGTTTACCCGCAGAAAAGGCTCGAAACTTAGCGTCTCAAGCAGTAAAAGGCGCGGCCGCTTTAGTACAAGAAGAGCACAATAAATCCTTAGTTGATTTGCGAAAAGCCGTCACCTCCCCCGGTGGCACTACAGCAGCCGCCATTGCGAGTTTTGAGCAGAATCATTTTTCAGATATTATTAAACAGGCAGTAACGGCAGCAGCCGTTCGTGGTAAAGAACTTGGAGAACAAAACTAAATGAATCCGTTTGCTCAACTTATTGACATCCTTATAGGCCTATATGTCAGCGTTATTTTACTGCGTTTCTTTCTGCAATATTTTCGTGCCGATTTTTATAACCCCCTTTCACAGTTTGTTGTCAAAGCGACCGATCCCCTAATAAAACCGCTGCGCAAAATTATTCCAGGGTTTGCTGGTATCGACATGTCATCCTTAGTGCTTGCTTATCTTGTCATTGTTGCCAAGTTTATCTTGATATTCGTACTATCTGGTCAAGTATCGTTTAACGTTATTTTCTTACTACTGTACTCAATAATCGACCTGATGCAGAGCATACTAAAGCTGTTTATGTTCCTCATATTTGTGCGTGTTATTTTGAGTTGGGTATCCCCTGGAGGCTACAACCCAGTATTGGCGGTTATTGGTCAAATCAGCGAGCCTGTAATAGCAAAATTTCGCAGAATTTTGCCACCGGTAAGCGGGTTCGACTTTGCTCCTATGCTAGCTCTCATCCTACTGTTTTTCATCAGCAGCTCTATAAATTATTACCTATCACCGTTGCTACAAAGGGCTTTCTAGACATACTAATTCACGAATTTAAGCCCTCATCGTAAACCCTAGCAACCTATCAATAATCAATTTTATTGGCGCTAATGGCGCCGATAAAGGGCTTTAGGTGACTCCTTGTATGCTCAGAAAAAGACCACTTATCCATAAATCTCAGCAATATTGAGATATTTAATTAACTTTGTGACCTATATTGCGGATTTTTTGAACAATTCTGCTATTCTTTTTAGATTGAAAACTGTTTGTTTCGCATCGTAGGACAGTGTTCTCAACGAGAGATAAACAACTAGAGTAACAAACCAACCAAACTTATGAGTAAAAATTTTTCTGAAAACATCGATCAGTTTAGCCAATGGAAAACCGATATTGGTAAGACCCTTAGCCGCTTTAGACTATGGTTAAGACGCAACGACTTATTCAATGACGATATTGACCAGCGCTTATTCAGACTTCAAGAGTCTTTAAAAAATGAGTATTTAACCATTGGGTTTGTTGGTGAGTTTTCGCGGGGAAAAACAGAGCTCATCAATGCACTATTTTTTGCTGAATACGGCCAAAGAATATTACCCTCTGAAGCCGGGCGAACAACCATGTGCCCAACAGAGTTATTTTACGACCGTAAAGAGCAACGCCCCTACTTAAGATTGTTGCCAATAGAAACACGTTTAGATCATACCCCCCTTTCCGAATTTAGAAGAATGCCAAATTTGTGGACAGAAGTTCCATTAATGACTTCTTCGGCCCATGAAATGACACTTGCGCTTCATACCATTACACAAACCAAAAAAGTGACCATGGATGAGGCGGTAAAGCTCGGTTTTGACACGGAAATGTTAGAACGCTGTGGTGATTTAGATGAGATGGTTGAAATACCATCTTGGCGCCACGCAATGGTTAGCTTCCCGCACCCTATGTTAAAACAAGGGCTTTGCATATTAGATACGCCTGGACTAAATGCTCTGGGAAGTGAACCGGAATTAACCCTTAAGCTATTGCCAGAAGTTCAAGCGATTGTATTTTTACTTTCTGCTGATACCGGTGTTACTGCAAGCGACATGAGTATTTGGGAAGATTATATTCAATCGATGGATGGTAGAGACGACTTAGGCTTATTCGCGGTACTTAATAAAATTGATACGCTTTGGGATGAGTTATCTAGTCGTAAAAAGATTGATAAAGCGGTTAAAAGGATGATTGATACAACCGCAAGACAACTTAACATTGATCCTAGAAATGTTTTACCTGTATCGGCTCAAAAAGGTTTGGTTGCCAAAGTACGAAAAGAAAAACCTTTACTCGTAAAAAGTCACATAGAAGAGTTAGAACATATTTTATCTACGAGCCTTTTAAGGAATAAAGAAAAACTATTAACGGGTTCATTAATCGAAGAGACTCGAGCGCTTATTTTTCAGTCGTTGCAGGTTTTAAACAACAAACACGACCAACTGATATCACAGCAAAAAGAACTTCAATCGCTAACCGGCGAAAACAAGTCTCGCATAAATGACTTGATAGAAGACAATGGCATTGCGATGATCGAGTTTCAAAAGAAGTCGCTTTCGGTGCGACCTAGTCAGCGATTGTTGGAGCGACAAACAAAAATTCTGCTGTCTGTGATAGATTCAAAAACACTATCCAAAGAAGTGGAAATCACCCTTGATGAGCTAGTCAATAGCCGAACAACGATTGGACTTTTCCGTCAGATGAATCAGTTTTTTGTTGCTATCAAAACCATTATGGTTGAACTGAGCCGTGAAGCAGAGTTGACTAACAAGATGACAAAATCGCTTTATAAGAAATTTTCGACAGATTTCGGCTTAAATTTGATAGAACCGACACCATTTCCGATTGTTAAATTAAACCGTGAACTTAATCAAATCATTAAACGATCGGATAAATTAGACAAGAATATATTTACGACATTTACTGAGCACTCTATCGCCGTAAAACGATTTTTTTCGGGCACTGTCACCGATGTTATGAATTTCTTTAAATCAACTCGCAAGGAAATGATTGACTGGACCCAGAGTGTTGTGAATCCGCTAAATCAACAACTACGAATCCACCATCATATGATCATGAGCCATCGAAGCGAGTTGAACGAGCTGAGAAAGGCTGAAAGCAATGTTGTCGGTAAACTTAAGGCCGTTCAGCATCTATTATCTGATATAGAAATGGAGCGTCAAACGGCTTTGGAACTCTCTAACTCTTTAGATGAAAAGAAACTGATAAAGAAAGAAAAAGTTCGACCAAGCAATATCGTCCCTCTAAATTCTGCAAATCGCCGTAAATCGAACTGATCGTTGTTTGACAAAACTTTTTGTTGAACAAGAGTCTTTGCTTAACAAGTCTTTTCGTTTAACAGGACTTTTTATTGAACAAGACGTTTTGTTAAATAACCGAAACTCCAAACAGCATTAACTTCATATAGCAGCCTCTGCATACCGGGTTAGCTTCCTATCGGGTTAAATTCATAAAGAGCCAACTTCATAAAGAGCAAGCATTCATAGTGTACCAATTTCATGGATTAACTCATATTAAGTTATCTTCAATTACCTGTGTAAACCTAAAAGACTTTGCTTATGATTGGTTCGGGTTATAATAGAGGGGATTTTACAGGTAATTGGATCATGCAAAATGAATAAGCTTTTCAACAGCTCGACTATGCCGGTACGAGCGCCTATATTGCGGTATTTTTTTAAGTTTGTAGCTTTAACTGTATTAATATTAATCAGCACGACATCAAGAGCTGAGCAACATACCGTGGGTGAGTTTACGGTTCACTATAGCCTGTTCAACACCTCTTTTTTAACCGCCGAGGTAGCAAATCAATATGGCATTAAGCGAAGCAAGCGCATTGTAATGCTCAATATTAGCATTATACAAAACGCAGGAAAGCCGAACGAAACAGCTGTAATTGGTAACGTTTTTGGCAGCGGCGTCAGCTTAGCTGGACAAATGAAACAACTAGCTTTTAGGGAAGTAAAAGAAGAAAATGCGATCTATTACTTAGCAGCTTTTCCGATTAACAATGGTGAACGTCTTAGTTTCGACTTAAAGGTACAACCGCTAAAAACTGGAAAATTGATACCTATTAAGTTTAAACAACAGGTTTATATCAACTAATCACACCAATCCAGCCGAGTCTCAGCAGTCCAAATAATTCAAACGATCCAAAACAATCCAAACAGTCCAAACAGTCCAGATAAAGCCATTCGGCTTTTATAAGTTAACTATAAGAAGACTCAATAACGAACGATAGCTATTTTTTTTCTTAATCATGTCAACCGAATCTGTCCGACATCGTTTTAACTCCTATACTAACCAAGGAGAAAAACATGAAGACATCCAACCAATGGCTAAAAAGCCTAACTTTTACCGCATTACTAACGGCATTAACGGCCTGCGGCGGCGGTTCCGACAGTGATATTGAAGAACTGGCAATAGCTGAACTTGTAGCCCCAAGCTGTCAAACAAGTGACGAGGAAAACAATAACGATGGGTGCGGCAAGCTGTTACTCGGCGTAACGGATGCCGACGGCGACTTCCTTAACTACACCGTCAATGTCAGTGGGCTTGAGCTAATTCGAAATGACGGTACAGTAGTGTCGGTTATTACAACCAGTCAATCAGTTAATTTTGTAGATTATATTGAGGTCAGTGAACTCGCTGCAGCAGCAACAATACCCGCGGGCGTTTATACTTCTGGCAACATTGAGATTGACTATAGCCAATCTGATATTCAAGTTGAAAAAAGCGGGGTAGCGGTTGCTGCTACCATGGTCAATGCCAATGGAGAAGCGCTTACTACTGAGTTATTAGCGCTTCAATTCGATGAAAACAATCGGTTAGTAGTAGCTAGAAATCGCCCGGCAATGCTTGAAGTGGACTTTAATTTAAGTGCCTCTCATCAGGTTGACCTTGAAGCCGATCCGGTAACCGTTTCTACCGAACCCTATATAGTTGCAGAAATAGACCCGGTTGTTAAAAAGGAATTTCGAGTTAGAGGGCCGCTAATAGAAGTTAACCAGGATGACTCCGTATTCCGAATTGCAGTGAGGCCATTTAACCGCCAGACGGATCGTTTTGGTGGCGTCGATGTTACCACTACCGACGACACAAGTTTTGAAATTAACGGAGTAGCTATTTCTGGATCAGAAGGCCTAGCGCAACTGGCTAACCTAGACCCTGAAACAGCAACAGTTACTTTAGGAACATTTAGCCGAGCGGACGACAGCTTTACGGCGATATCCGTACTTGCTGGCTCAAGTGTTCCAGGTTCAACGTTAGACGGCGCAAAGGGTGTAATTGTCGCTCGAGACGGAAATCAAATGACTGTCAAAGGCGCATCCCTAATTAGAACCGACGGAAGCGTATCTTTCGATGACGAAATCAATGTATTGGTATCGGATAATACCAGTGTTTCCAAAAGACGACGTGCCCAAGATCCCATGAGTATCAGTGATTTATCGATTGGCCAAGCGGTAACTGTTTTAGGCACCATCACCGAGGGCGATAGCGGCAGTACTCTTGACGCCTCTGAAGGTTACGTTCGTATGCGCCTCACTTCGACTTCCGGACACTCGGTTAGTAATGACGAGCAAACTTTGGTGCTTGACCTTCAATCTCTGCAAGGTAGAAATATCGATACCTACGACTTTACAGGCACAGGTATTGACCCGAGTTTTGATGCCGATGCAGATGCGTATGAGGTATCGATCGAAGACTTACTAGTAAGAAATACCGCTGAAAATGCTCCTATTCGTGTGACGGGTTACGTATCGCCTTTTGGAACTGCACCCGCCGATTTCAATGCTATATCAGTGACTAATTATGCGGAATCTAGAACTCAGATATATGTGAACTGGCCAGCAGGCGACGATGTAGCCGTTTTTTCTGAAATAACTGAAACTAGCTTAATTCTAAATACATCGAACGAAGAAGGTGTTTACAAGCTAATTCAGGGAGGTATTCGTACGGAGCTTGAAAATGAGGAGAGCTCAATAACGCTTAGCTCTGATTTCGAACGCGGTTTCTTTACCATTAAAAGCGAAAGTGGAATCTCAGCTTTCTCAAGTTTTAGTGAATTCTTAACAGCGCTACAGCAGCAACTCAATGAAGGAGCAACGGTTGACCTTATCCACGGTACTGGGGGTTACGCTAGCGAAGAGAATTTACTGAACGTTGTTAAACTCTCTGTAAAGCTTAACTAAGCAATCAAATTTAATTGTTATAAAATTTGATTCAAACTTAGTCAGTAACGTTTTAAACCATCAGCTTGATTTAAGCTGATGGTTTATTATGTTACAAGCGGGTTGACTATAATGTTAACTGACTTAGACGGGTAGCCCATTATGTATACAGAATTGAAATGATAATGTATTCTGATAGTAAGCCTTATGAGGAAAAAGCTCTGGATTTAACAATTGAACAATTTTTGGCTTCCGTAGAGAGAAAAGCTTTCCGAATGGCCGAAATAGCAACTAAGAACCAATCTGATTCGTTGGACATCGTTCAGGATACCATGATCAAGCTGGTCGAAAAATATGCTCATAAACCTGCGGAACAATGGAAGCCGCTTTTTTACCGCATATTACATAGCCGTATTATGGATTATTTTAGGCGTAAAAAAATACAGCAAAGTATATTTTTCTGGAAAAAAGAACCAAACGACGAAACCGATTATTCTGACGATTTAATAGATAGTGCAAGCGATCATATTACCCCCGAAAGGGAAATAACTGGCGCACAAACTATTGAAAAAGTAACTCAAGCACTAAAGCAACTTCCACCACGGCAACAACAGTGTTTTTTATTAAGAAGTTGGGAAGGACTAAGTGTTATTGAAACAGCACATGCAATGAGCTGCTCCGAAGGTAGTGTCAAAACACATTACTCACGAGCAAAGCAATCACTGAGGCAGGCAATAGACCATGAGTAAATTAGAGCAGTCTTCCAATAATGATGAGTTTGAAAAATCAATTAATCAAGCACTTGATGACAGTATTGATAATCTTTCTCCAGAAGTTCGCAGAAGCCTCAACCAAATTCGAGTCAATGCAACGGAAAAGAAAAGTACTCGATTTTTCCTAGTACCTTTGGCGAGTTCATTCGTACTTATCTTCGCAGTGCTTATTGGTTCTCAGCAAGGGACTGAAAAAGTCATCATTGAAGAAACGCCATTCGCGGAAGTACTTCAAGAAGATCTGGAGCTGATTGATGATTTAGAATTCATATACTGGATAAATGAGGAATCGGAAAGTGCGAACCTCTAATACAGCCCTTGTCAATTATGCACTAATGCCGGCGCTAGTATTGGCGTTATATCACAAGCCAATCGACGCTACCGAAAAAAATAACAGCACAAAAAAGAAGCAAGCATCGAAGTTAGAAGTAAAACAGCCGATAAGTGAAGAATTCTTAATGTTTTTAGCCAACTTTGAAGAGCTACAAGGTGAAACGATTGATCCATTAGACTTGCTCTCAATGGATTTGGAGGATAGTGACGAGAAAGCCTTGTTAGTATCCGATGAAAAAAATGAAGACCTATCCAACAGTCAGAAAAATAAGTCTTCTAATAAAGAAACAGATTCAACTCCGTCTGGCTCGGAATCTAAACAAAAGGAGAATAAATAATGAAGTCATTTTTATTCGTCATTACTCTATGTATTTTTAATATCAGTTTCGCCAACGCCGAAGACAAAAAAGATAATTGGCAGCAACTAAAACCCGAGGTTCAGCAGCTTCTAAAAGGCTTTGAAGAACGCTGGGATAGCCTTCCAAGCGAACGTCGTTCAAAGTTAATAGCTGGCGCATCTCGGTGGAGCAAGATGAGTCCGGAGCAACAGCAAGTGGCGGCCGAACGTTTTAAACAATGGCGCTCTCTTAGTGCCAATAAAAGAGCTGAACTAAATACTCGTTTTCAAAGATTTAAGAACTTACCTGCGGAAACACAAAAAGAATTAAGAGAGCGTTTTAGCGATTTTAAAAACCTGTCTCCTGAAAAACGTCAACAGCTGCGAGAAAAATTTAAAAATCTTTCACCGGAAAAGAAACGAGCGCTACTCAAAAAGATGCGGCAGCAGCAAAAGCGCCGTTCGTTTAAAAGAAGAAACTAAGGCTTAATGATACATCCCGAATCGAGTAATCAGTCGCTACGCTCTCAGTATAAATTAGGTCGGCGCTCCAGCCATCGACAAAAAGCAGCCCGACTCCAACTTGCCACTCGCCAGAGTCCGGAACATTAATTTCGTTTGAGAAACGTCCATCTAAGAGATTTACCGGGCGAGCATCTCCTCCACGTGAGAGTAATACTGACTGCTCGCCACTTGTATTAAGCTCTGTATTCCAAGCGATTGAGGTAAACGGCGTAATCGCGTAATCCTCTTCTTCAATCCAGTAACTCACCGCTAGGTTTACAAATCCACTTAGCTGCTCAAGTTCAATATCAGTGGAGAGTAAAACAGGTACTTCCAAATTAATTTGTTCATTAATAGCGGCATCAAAAATCGCTTGTTGCACACCAACTTCCCAGTCTAAACTCCATTGATTTCTACTCGTTTCTGAGGAAAGTGAAACGGAATTTTCAATGGAAAAATCGACAACTTGGGTATCGCTTACTAAGCGCTCAATAACCCGAGGTAAATAGGTAACAGATTGCTCCTCTGCTTCTGACTGATTGTAGCTAAGGTTTAATGTATAACTTTTAGCATCCCAACTGGTCGCTACGCCAATCCCGCTGCTCTCAATATTAGCTCCACTAAAAGCCTGGAGATTATCCCGTTCAAATGCAAGCCAACGTTCCTTACCATTGCTTTCTTGGTATACCGCGGCAACGGACCAACTGTCTGACAGCTCTATGGCGTAACTGATACCTTTTGAGTCGGTTGATATTTCGCTTTCGCCATCTCCAAAATAATCATATTCCGATTGACCATAAAATGCAGTGATTATCTGCTGGGGAGGACTCTCAGCAAGTACTGCGAAACTCACGGTACTCTGCAGTAGCGCCCCACCCACCATTAAAGACTTTAACAGAGCCGGATTAAGTGAATGACAAGGCAGCACACTTTTACTTTCAGCGCTACCGATAATACTTCGTTCACTTTTTCTCTTTGTGCTCATATGTAAGCCTTATTCACTATAGCTTTGTAAAGAAATTACCTTATCAGTTGCAACCACTTAAATCTAGACTTTTGGCACAGAAACCACAACCTTTTAGTCTCATTTAATCACCTAAACTTTCTTGGCAAATTTGTCAGCAGCAAAGGTAGAAAATGACTACACTTTGTTATAAAGCTATAAGGCATAAAACATAGAAGACTTCGAAATACTCAGGATTTAGAGAGTGAATGATTTAGTAACTATAACTTTGATATTCGCTATCTTAAGTACAGGCAATAACGCTGACAGAAAGTTTCTGTTAAATCGAACCAAATGCCTGCAATACAAACATCACTAGCTTAACAACCTGTTGCTCACAAATGACTTTAAAAATTAACATCAATGACATGAAGCTGACTTCCAAACTATCGTTGCCGGTCTTTATCGCCATGCTACTGCGATTAGCCGTCGTTCTGCATACGATCAACTCTAGCATCCGTCAAATTCATCATAATATTTATAAGAATGAAAGAAACGCGATGGAAGCTTTATTCTATAGCCAAATACTTAACCTAAAAGAGGCAGCCCTTACCAATTCTTTTTCGCTGGCGAACAACGGTGCCATTGTGCATTCGCTAAAGTCAGGAAATAGGGAGGCAGCAATTAATGCGTTAAAAAAGACTAGTCAGCAGTTTAAAATATACAGCCGCTATAAAGATGCAAAGATACACCTGCACGACTCACAAATTAATAGCTTTGTGAGGCTTTGGGAGCTAAGTCGTTTTGGCGACAGCTTGTCGGACTTTCGAAACACGCTTGTATCTGTAAAACAAGATCGAAAACCAATAGGTGCTGTAGAAGTCGGTGTAGCTGGTATGCTCATGAGAGGAATTTCACCCATCGTCGATAACGGAGAGTACTTGGGAAGTATTGAGGTGATGTTTAGTCTAGATAATCTTTTTGCTAGCTCACCTGACAGCTCAATGAGCGTCGCCATATTTGTAGACCAAAATAGCCTACGCGATTCTCAATCGCTGCCAAATAAAATCTACAGCGAACACTACCTATTAGAAAGTGCTCAAAACTCTTTTAGCAAGCAACTTATCGAGCAACTTAAACAAAAAAATATTACTAAAACCGGGTTTACTGATAGCCATCTGTATATATCAATGCCTGTTCAAGATCATAGTTTAAATACAGTCGGCTATGTTGTTATTGCCAAGAATTTACGGCTTATACAAAGCTCCGTTGCTGAAACTAAATCTGCACTCTATTTTCAACTTATGATTGTTGGAATTGTCATTCTTTTTGTTTTTTCCATTTTATATTTCACCTTACAAAGATTCTTAATTAAGCCGCTGAAATCCATATCTAATCAAATTCAGGAAAGCCGAGAAAGCCGAGATTTGGGTAAAAGGTTAAGTTACTCGAGCAATGACGAAATTGGCATGATTAGCGGTTCTTACAACCAACTAATGGTGCTCGTGAATCTATTCCTTTGTAATAATCATCAATCCATAATTGATATCTCAGAAGCCGCCAATATCATGTCAGATGCTACCACCAGCACTAGTAGCGGTATTAAGAACCAAGAGATAGAAACCATAGAGGTACAACAGAACCTTCAAGTCATGCTGGAGCAAGTTGATAGAATCGCCAATAATTCGCAAGCAGCATCCCGTATTGCCGAACAAGCAACCGAACATGCGAAAGATGGCAAACAAGTCACCCAAACAACCATTGATGTCATAAAACAACTAGCCGAAGAAATAAGAGAGGCGGTTAGGGTTGTTCAACAACTTCAGGATGAGAGTGTATCAATCGAAGGCTTTACATCTGCTATTAATGGAATCGCCGAGCAAACCAATTTACTTTCACTGAATGCTGCAATCGAAGCTGCGAGAGCCGGAGAGTCAGGTAGAGGGTTTGCGGTAGTCGCGGATGAAGTCAGAAATCTAGCGATTAAAACACAAGAAAGTACTAATGAAATTGACGCC
>CAJQOL010000020.1 GCA_905479925.1 uncultured Kangiellaceae bacterium
GTTTGAACCGCCAACGATATCTTTACTTGCCTGCTCAGCCAAGCGTTCAATCTGTTGCAAATTTTGCTGATCCATTGCCAAGATATAATCGAAAACGGCAAAATCTGAGAGCGTTATTTTTCTTGAGCGTATTGGACTCAAGTCATAACCACGAGCCTTAGCCGCTTTTACGGAACGCGGATCTGGCGACTCGCCAACATGATGCGCTGAAGTTCCACAGGAATCAATTTCAAGTTCGCCAAGCTTGGCTTCTTGTTTAACTAAATGTCTAAACACGCCTTCCGCCGTCGGCGAGCGGCAAATATTGCCTAAACATACAAAGAGAATTTTTCTAGTCAAAGATAATATTCCTCAATTAGGTAAGCGTATAACAAACTTAATAAGTTTTCGCCGTTCCATAAATTTTCGACGCTAGGGATCAGCGATTAGAAACAAGCTCGATAGCCTTAGCAAGATCTTCTGCAGTATCTATTCCTGCAGGTGGGGCTTCATCAACAACATCAATATAGATATCCGTACCATTTTCTAAGGCTCTTAGTTGTTCCAACTTTTCTAATTTTTCAAGTCGCGACTCTGGCCACTCAATAAACTTTCCGAGGAAAGCTTTTGTATAAGCATAGATACCCAGATGCCTATAGTGATTTTCAGTGGAGAACTCAAATTGATTATCAGCGTTTCTTACATAGGGTAACGGCGAGCGAGAGAAATAGATTGAGCGTTGTTGTGAATCAAAAACCACCTTCACAGCATTTGGGTCCAACACTTCTTCTTGTTGATGTATCGGACAACATAATGTCGCCATTTCAGCGTTATTGTTGATGACTAGCCATGCCACTTTGGAAATAATGGCAGGTGGAATAAACGGCTCATCACCTTGCACATTAACAATAACATCATCATCATTCAAACCCAGCAAACATGAAGCCTCAAAAATTCGGTCGCTACCTGACGGATGGTCAACGGCAGTCATGACCGCATTGAAACCACTTGCCTCGACTACCTTTTTTATTTCTAAATGATCCGTTGCGACAGTAACCGATTTGGCACCAGCTTGTTGTACCTGCTCACAAACTAACTCGATCATTGTTTTGTCGCCAATCATACATAGTGGCTTACCTGGCAGTCGACTAGATTGATAACGCGCTGGTATAATTGCGTGAAATTCTATCGAGTTAACATTACTCATAAAAGTGAATCTACCTGTTCCGCTGTTAAACTCTCGGCTTTATTAGCTAACAACACAGGAATACCGTCGTCAATTTTATAGGACAACCGATCGAAGCGACAAATAAGCTGTGTTTCATCCTTTGTTAAATCCAATTTACCTTGGCAAACCGGGCAAACAATTATTTCGAACAATGACTTATCCATAATAAACCTCAGTGAATTTTATTGGTTCAAATTTAGTAATTGAATAACTTTTCATGCTTATTTCTTTAGTAGATTATCTATACATTGGTTAAGTTTATCATGAAGTAGTTGATTGAATACCATCTTCACATTTAAGTAGTACCAACTATCTTTCGCGAAATCAAAACACTTGACCGCATCTTTTTCTGTCATGATTACTAGCTCTTTTTCGTAATCGATAAAATCCTGCGAAGTGAACGAGTGATGATCTGCAAATGAATGTTGAGTAAAAGAGCCTTCATCGCCACTCGAGAGCGAATGACTATTTATGCTTGTTGTGCTCGCCTCTGCCAACGTTCTAAAAAAGCGTTGGGGATTTCCAATTCCAGCAACAGCATGCAGCTGTTTTTCATTGTTCAAGTTGTCCAAATCATCAATGGCTAATTCAGCTCTTGACCTTAAATTAACAACACTAGTAGCTTTGAGTTCAGCCGTATACTCCGTGTATTGGTTATGCTCATTACCATTTTGTATAACAATATCAACCGAATTTAACCTGGAAATTGGTTCTCGCAATGGTCCAAAGGGTAATACTAATTTATTACCAAATTTTCTCTCTTGATCAAACAAAACTATTTCAACATCTCTTGCCATTTTATAGTGCTGTAATCCATCATCACTGATGACAATATCAACATCCGTTTGTTCTATAAGATAACGCACCGCTCTAGCACGGTTGGGATCAATAACACATGGAATTGCCAATTTGGAATACTGCATAAACGCCTCATCACCAACCGACAATGCGGTATCATGGTCATTAACTAAATGAGGAAATTTTTCAATACCTGCTTGGTAGCCGCGGCTCACAACCCCAACCTTCAAACCTTTGTGATCTAACAAACCTACAAGAGCCTGTATAAAAGGCGTTTTACCTGTGCCTCCGACATTGATATTGCCAACCAATATCACCGGCTTATTGAACTCACTAACCGAAATAATTCCGCGTTTATACAATTGACGTTTTAACTGAACTATTAAATAAAATGGAATGCTTAATGGCCAAAGAAACCAACAAAGAGGATTATTGGAATACCATATCTTTTCGATAAAGCTTTGTAACCTCATGGTTACGCTTTACTCTCATCAAATTGCATTTGGTATAAGTTTGTATAATAACCATTACGTTCAAGCAATGACTGGTGGGTGCCCCGCTCTACAATCTCGCCATCATCCATAACCAAAATCATATCGGCATTCTCAATCGTCGATAACCGGTGAGCTATCACTATGGTTGTTCGATTGGACGTTAGTCGATCAAAGGCTTGCTGTATATGTCTTTCAGACTCTGTGTCTAGTGCCGATGTCGCTTCATCTAGAATTACGATTGGAGAGTCTTTATAAATCGCCCGAGCAATGGCTAACCGCTGTCTTTGTCCACCGGACAAACGCATACCGTTTTCTCCAACTTGCTCGTCAAATTTTGCTGGGAGTTTCTCAATAAATTCTAATGCATGAGCCTTTACTGCCGCCTGTTTTACCCGCTCCAAATCAATCTCGGATTCACCATATGCAATATTTTTTGCAACACTTGTGTTAAACAAAGTGACGTGCTGAGATACGTAACTAATTTGTTGTCTTAAACTAGAAAGCGTTATTGACGCGGAATCTATTCCGTCAATTCTAATAGCGCCTGAGCATGGCTCGTAAAATCGTAACAGTAAATTGGTTATCGTTGATTTTCCACTACCGGATCTTCCAACCAAGGCTATCGTTTGTCCCGGTTCAACCTGCAAAGATATATTTCTAAGAATCTTTTTATTTGCATCATAAGAGAAGTCTATATTCTCAAAATCGACTCGCCCTTTTGTATCACTTAGTACAAGAGTACCTTCATCACGTTCGTTCTCTTCATCTAACACTTCAAATATAGTTTGAGCGGCGGCTATACCTTTTTGCAAAACACTATTGAGATTAGACAGGATTTTTAACGGCTTTAACATTAACATCATCATCGCGATCATAGCGACAAACTGACCCGGCCTCAATTCCCCCGCAGACAGCTGCTGGCCGGCGAAATAAATAACTAAAGACAAAGACACACCAGCCAAAAGCTGTATTACTGCTGTACTGACCGCTTTAGTCGCTACCATTTTTACGTTTTGACTTCGATTACTGTTGGCTTCAACTTTAAACCGCTGTTCCTCAAATTCTTTACCACCGTAAGTTTTAATAACTTTGTAGCCATCGACTATCTCTTGGCTATTTTGGGTAACCCCACCCATAGCATTCTGTATGCGTTTACTAATTTTTTTGAATCGTTTGCTTGCAGAATTAACGGCTAGACCTATGAGAGGCGCAGTCACCAAAAACAAGCTTGCCAGTTGCCAACTTGTAGAAAATAAATAGAAAATAATAAATATAACTAAACCACCCTCACGAATAAGTTTGGTAAACGTATCGGTGGTGGCGCTCGCGACCTGCTGGGTATCAAAAGTTACTTTAGAAATTAGTCGACCGCTGGTGGTTTTATCTAAAAATGACGATGGCAAATTCATATATTTGACGATCATTTGTTGTTGGATTTTTTGCACAATATTTTGACCAACCCATGACATACAATAAGCGGAAACAAATCCAGCTACTCCGCGAACAACCAGAATCGTCATAATGAATAACGGGGCCGCTTGTATTGTAGACATTTCACCTTTGACCAGAGTCTCATCGGTTAGCGGCTCTAGCGAATAAGCAAACAGAAATTCCATTCCTGCATACGCCAGGTTTCCTAAAATGGCTACAAAGAACGCCAATTTATAATGACGAAGGTATCCCCTTAACCTTTTAAATGTCTTAGCGGAACTCGGCGTATCGTTCATTACTGCTTCTTCCGTTGGGTGGCCATTTTCAAATTGACAACACCTAGTTGCGACGTTGCTTCCATAGCAGTAACAACCGATTGATAAGGCGTATTAGCGTCTGCACTAATGATTACCGAGATATCTTTATTATCGTTTATAATCGGCGATATCGCGCCCAGTAGTGTTTCAATTGATTGATTGACCAATCCCTTACCATTTACGAAGTAGCGCCCTTCTTTATCGACACTAATTTCCAAAGAATCGACTTTTGATTCCAACGGTTCAACACTTGCTTTAGGCAGATCTAATTTAATTTGAGTTTCCCTAGTAAAACTAGTGGATACCATAAAAAATATAAGCAATAAAAAGACGATATCGATAAGTGGCGTTAAATTTACGCTAACTTCTTGTTTTTTTTGCCTGACAAACATAGTTTAACCTCTCAAGGTTTCACGTTCGCCATGTAAAACTTCAACCATTTTTAATGCTTCGGTTTCCATTTCTGCAACGAGTTCGTCAACTTTACGTTCATAATGTCTATGAAAGATTAGCGCTGGAATAGCGATGATTAAGCCAGTTGCAGTTGTAATTAGCGCCTCGGAGATCCCTTGAGCTAACGCGCCAGCATCTCCAGTACCTTGCACAGTAATTACCGTAAACACACGAATCATTCCTATTACAGTACCAAGAAGCCCCAGCAGCGGAGCAATCTGCGCAATCGTTCCTAAGGTATTAAGAAAGCGTTCTAGCTTCACAACCGCTAAACGGCCAGCTTCCTGAATACTCTCTTTCATAGTATCTCGTCCATGGGAGTGATTAACCAAACCAGCAGCTAGAATTTCCCCAAGCGGAGAGCTTTCTTTTAGCTTTTTCAATTTTGCTTTATCGAGCTGGTTGTTTTTAATCCAACTCCATACCTGTGCCACCAGATGCTTAGGCGTAATTCTTGAGCGTCGTAGGCTCCAACTTCTTTCTACACAGATAACAAATGCAATTAACGAACAAATCACTATTGGAAACATGATGTATCCGCCAGCTTTCAGTAATGGAATCATATGATTTTTGTAGCCCTTTTATGATTGTTGAGCGTTTGATTGACAAATAATAAGGATCGATAGCTTAAACTCAACCCAAATCGCTTTTTTAGCCTTCGGCTATTTTCTTCTTTTACGCGTTCTTCGGAGCATACAACTGAAAACCAAATGCTCTTTCAAGCATGCAATAATAAACGTTGTACAGCATACAGTTATGCCACGAATTATAACAAGGTTTAAGGGTCAGGCAACGGATTACTTTGCCAAAAGTGATGGCGTCTATCACGTTCTGAGTAAATAGCTAATTGTGACGACCTTTCTATAACAATAGTTACAGCGCCAGCATCTGCTGTTGTCCAGACTTTTGAGCCAACGTTGTTATAGCGCTCTAATACCTTTTGCCGCGGAAAGCCCCATCGATTAGCAAATCCGGTTGAAAAAATGACATGCTCAGGCCTTACACTTTCAACAAATGCTTTAGATGAGCTAGTTTCGCTACCGTGATGCGGAGCTATTAGCACATCAGCTACCTCTAAGCCGTTTTGAAGCAGTCTTTTCTCAGCGGGCCGCTCTATATCACCAGTTACTAGAATTCGGCGGCTGTCAAATTCAATCAGTAATACGCATGAGGCGTTATTTCCGGAAATGGGCTTCACCTGGCGCTTAGCCTTAGAAGTAGATGGCCTGTGCCCAGGGTCGCCATTGGTAAAAGCATTATCAGGTGTATGGCGTAGCATTGAAAAACTAACATCGCCCCACTGCCAGCCACCCGTCTGATGACAGTTTTGCGTTTTCTCCAGGGATTTAGAAGCTAAAGAGTTAGCTGCAGAAGGCTTTGTTCGGTGAGTACCGCTTACATCAGCAGATTGGTTAAGTTGGGCTTGCGGTGATTGAAGAGATTTTATCCTTTCACCCCTTAATAAGTTTCCAACTTCAACCTCTGACAATAAATACGGGACACCACCAGAATGGTCAGCATCGTCGTGACTGATAACCATATAGTCCAATTTTGAGATACCTTGGCGTTTAAGATAAGGTACCAGTGAGGTTTGCGCAATACTGTAGCTCGTTGTTCCATAACCGGTATCATACAAAAGGTGCTTGTCACCCTGATTTACATAAACGGCCAATCCTTGACCGACATCTAACACCACCACTTTTAGGCCATTAGTAGCGTTGGGTTGCAATAGATAGCCGGAAATTATCATGGTAATGGGCAACACAATGATACGTCCCGGCAGCTTACTGGGCAATAAAATCAAAAACACCGCCAACAGAAGAACAGCTATTAGCACAACCGGCAGTGAGCCTACCGGTAACAATTGGTTTATATTTGCTAAGTAGCTTTGAACGGTATAACTTGCATCAACCAGCCAGTCAGCCACAAAGAAGATTGATTCAGCAATCCATCGGTTAATCACTAAAGCGATCAACCCCAAATAGATTAAGGGTGCGGTGAGAAAAGTGGTTACCGGAATCAGTATCAAGTTGGCTAAATAGGAAACAATCGAAAAGCGGTCAAATACAAACCAACTAATCGGTGTAAGCGCAATAAAAAGAAACCAATTAACTCTTAGCCAATCTCTTATTTTTTTTGTTTTACCGGCTGAACGTTCGCCATGGCTTACAATAAAAAGAATAGCAGCGACCGCAAATACCGACAACCAGAAACTAATCGACAAAATAGCAAAAGGCTGTAATAACGAAATAACAACGACAGAAGTCGCTAACACTCTAGCGGACGAGAGGTGTCGAAAGGTCCAGCGGCTAAACAGGAAAACCGAAAGCATGATGACCGCTCGTTGCGCGGGATAATCAAAACCACTAATTAATGCAATTGCAAACGCGCCGAACAAAGAAGCAACCTGGGCTACTTGTTGGGCTGGCCAACGATTTGTCAATTTAACGCTCTGACGGGCTAGAAATAATACAACCCAATAACTCCACAATGCGGCTATGCCAATGTGCAGACCCGATATAGCCAATAAATGAGAAGTTCCAGAGTGACTAACAACGTTCCATTGTTCGTCGCTAATCTCTGTCCGTTCCCCCATGGCTAAAGCCAACAACATTCCTCGAGAACTAGAGTTAGGTATCACCTCAATCAAAGCGTCATAGAGTGATTGTCTAAAAGCATGAAATGCAGCCTTCAGGGATGTTTCAGCAGACAACTGAACCCCTTGTCGCACGTAACCTGTGGCCAAATAACCTTCGCTAACTAGCCACTTTTGATAATCAAACCCGCCGGGATTTAAACGGCCATGGAGCGGTTTCAATTTAACTTCAAATTGCCAATACCGCCCAGCGCGGATGCTTTGTAGCTCGTTATTACTCGGTCGGTAGCGAGTAATTCTTAGTTTATCAAATGGCCAAAGCCGCCAATTGCCTTTAGCATCAGAGTCCACGCAAAAATCAAAAGTCACCCTTGAAACCTGAGGTTCTTTTGGAGCAGCGTTATTGTTTTTATCGGTAGCCGAATATCTTCCGTCCCCTTTAGCCAATAGAGGGTTGTCAATTTGAACCGAGGGTATACTGCAGATATAGCCAGAAACATCGTATATTCCTGGTTTAGAAACGGTGTTGGGAACCTGCAGCAGCCAAACAGAACTGCTGATACAAGACCAAATTATGCCAAGTAAACCGCCTATAGCAATCGTGCGGAACTCATTTTTAGCCACTAGCAAATTGCCAAAACGACCCTGTGTCAAAGAAGCTGGTTGAAATTCCATTTTGCTTGGACTTAGCAAAACCAATAGAAAAATAGACGCAGCGGACGCTACGATAATGTTAGTTTGAAGGTCTATCGCCCAGAATAAGTAGCTTAAACCTGCCAGCCATGCTGCAGAGAAACGAATCAAAAAGTTATCCTTTATCTATTGGCGCCTGCTTTCCTTTCCGTGAACACTTTTAATTTTGAACGTCTAATATCTGATATCTAACATCTAATAAATACTGATAATCAAACTGCCAGATTACTAATTAGTTGAATAACTAAATAAACCTGTTTAATTCGTGTTGCAAACGCTACAATTATGGTAACAGATATTTGTCGTTAGCTTAAGCCTTTCAATGCCTAGAAAACTCATTCAAAAATACTTACCACACCCGGATAAAGTAAAAAATAACCGTTACTTAAATGTGTTTGGTCCAGTTATTCATGAACCTCAGCTGTGGCATTTAACCAGACATTCGGTTGCGAAAGCCTTTATGGTGGGGCTATTTTTTGCCTTCTGGCCAGTACCCTTTCAGATGGTTTTGGCGGCAGGTGGTGCCATTTTGGTTCGCGCTAACTTACCGTTATCGGTCGCCCTCGTTTGGATCACTAATCCGGTAACCATGCCATTCTTATTTGGTTTAGCTTATTATGTAGGTGGGTTAGTTCTTGGTCACGAAACCGGCCAGCTTTCATTTGAGCTCAGTTGGGCGTGGCTAGAACAAAACTTAGCGGGATTATGGCAGCCATTTCTATTAGGATGCGGTATATGTGCAATCGTAGCGGGCTTTATCGGTTATTTTGCGATGGGTCTATTTTGGCGTCTGCACATTTCCCACTCCTGGAAAAAACGCCTTCAGCGCAATGCAATTAATCGCAAAACCTAGCTTAGAGCTACAACTGACTCGTTCGACCTAGCCGTATTAACCGTTAAGTTCTATACAGAGAACAATCCTTCGGCGACGATAAGTCGTGTTTTACAGCTTTTCGACATTTTAGGACTCTTTTTTTTTAGATTGCCATCGCCATCAGCTGATTTGCAGTCTCAATAACCCTAATAAACGTAATAACCTTATTGAAGTTTATAACAAGCTAAATCAGTAACAGCCGAAAATGCATTGATTTCAGTATCCGTTAACTAAACAGCTATCAACGACTAGACATGTCAGATCGCTTAGTTTATATTAGCATTTACTGATATAAGCCCTTCACTGACTATTCATGACTGAACCCAGTACCAACGCAGAAAACTCAGATTCTTCGTCATCTATATACGCTCATGCCGACGAAGCAACTCGACAGTTAAAAGCACTTTCAAACGTTAATCGATTAATGATTCTTTGTATATTATGCGAGAAAGAGTTATCTGTAACGGAGTTAAACGAGCTAGTGGACATTTCGCAATCAGCTCTGTCACAACATTTAGCGCGCTTAAGGGATGATGAGATAGTACAAACACGCCGCCAATCACAGACTATTTATTACTCTATTGCCGATGGTGTCGCTAAAGATATCATTCAAGTATTGTACAACCATTATTGCAAGATTTAAGTGGCTAAATTAGCAACCTAATTTTCAACGCTAGAAAGTTACGCCGCTGAACTGTCAAATATGGCTTTAAAAATGAAAATGAGCGGTAGCGCTATTATTATTACTATCACTGTTACATTTAACTGAATTATCGCTTCTCCTTAGTTTCCAGGATTACCGACGTATTGGTTCTTACAACACCCTCGATGTTACCAATAAAATCAATAAGATAACTAAGCTGCTCGGTATTTCGAGCATGAATTACTGCGATCATGTCAAATTCACCACTTATCGCATGAACCGCCGACACATGCTCTAACTTCATCAAGTTCGCAGACACAAGCATCGAGCTCTTCTGTTCAACGGCGATCGCCACGTGGGCAGAAACAAATTGATTAAGATAATCTTTACCTAAAACAAGGGTATAACCAGCAATAACACCCTCTTTTTCCAGCTTGGCAATGCGAGCTTGAACTGTAGCTCGTGAAATATTGAGCTTACGAGCAATATCTGAAACCGTCGCTCTAACGTCTTTTCGCAGTACAGTTATTAACCTTTCTTCAGACTCTGTTGGCATTTTGCAATACTCACATGACAATTTGTAGTATATATTACCTAAATTTGTAACTTTTGACACTTCAAATTGACAATTAGGTTATACATAATTGATGTCAGTTTCAAACGGCCTAACAATAGTTAGTCAACAGGGCCAGAAAAGAAATACGTTTTTTAAATCACCAATTGAGAGAATTTTTGCTATGTCAGTAACCAGAGAATTGTTTGATGAAGTCATGGTGCCTAATTATGCACCTTCAAAAGTTATTCCCGTTCGAGGAAGCGGTTCACGTATTTGGGACCAAAATGACAACGAGTATATTGATTTCGCCGGTGGTATCGCAGTCAATTGTTTAGGGCATTGTCACCCGAAATTAGTATCGGCATTAACAGAGCAAGGACAAAAGTTATGGCATTTATCCAATACCATGACTAACGAGCCTGCGCTACGACTAGCAAAAAAAATGACTGATGCGACGTTTGCAGACAAGGTTTATTTCGCAAACTCTGGTGGTGAAGCGAATGAAGCAGCACTTAAGCTAGCAAGACGCTGGGCACTTGATAACCATGGTGAAGAAAAATCACACATTATTTCTTTCAAACAAGGTTTTCACGGTCGTACCTTCTTTACCGTAACCGTTGGTGGTCAGCCTGCTTATTCTGATGGTTTTGGACCAAAACCAGCGGACGTTTTCCATGCCGAATACAATAACCTAGATAGTTTGAAGGCATTAATGTCTGACAAGACCTGTGCGGTTGTTATGGAGCCCCTTCAAGGTGAGGGCGGAATCATTAGCCCTACCGCAGATTTTGTTAAAGGTGTGAGAGATTTATGTGATCAGCATAGTGCGCTATTAGTATTTGATGAAGTTCAAACGGGTGTTGGTCGACTAGGCCACCTTTATGCCTATATGGATCTTGGTGTTACTCCTGACATTTTAACAACAGCTAAAGCACTTGGCGGCGGATTCCCAATTGGCGCGATGATAACAACAACTGATATTGCTAAACATTTAAAGATAGGTACCCACGGAAGCACTTATGGCGGCAACCCTTTAGCGTGTGCTGTAGCTGAAGCTGCTTTCGATACGGTTAATGATGCTCAAGTACTCGAAGGCGTTAAGCAAAAATCTAAGTTATTTATGGATGCTCTAAACGAGATCAATGAAAAGTACGACATTTTTGAAGAAATTCGAGGAAAAGGTTTACTTATTGGTGCAGCCTTAAAAGAAACATACAAAGGACGCGCTAAGGAAATCTTACTAGCTGCTATGGACGAAGGAGCAATGACATTGATTGCCGGCGCTAATGTTGTTAGATTTGCGCCTTCTTTAGTTATTCCCGATGAAGATATCAAACAAGGTATGGCTTTGTTTGAGAAAGCTGTTGCAAAAATTGCTGGCTAATTTATGTTGTTTTAGGCATTTTAGACAGACAATTGAATAGTCTGTCTAAAACGTCAATAGCATTCAAATATGTTTCGAATTCGCTGATTGTGATAACCCAGAAACAACCTAGTTAAACCTGTTTTTTCCTGACTTGTCACCGCCAAGGATTACTATGATTATTGTTCGCCCTATTCACAAAGATGATTATGACGCTCTCTACCAAATAGCTGTAGACTCCGGACACGGGTTCACGTCATTACCGATCAATGAGGGTATTCTTCGCAAGAAAATTGAACGCTCGGAGGCTTCATTCAACAAAGCCGTTGAAGTCCCAGGAGATGAAGGCTATCTGTTTGTAATGGAAGATACAGAGTCCGGTGAAATCGTAGGGACTAGTGGTATTGAAGCTGCCGTTGGCCTTGATTCCCCCTTCTATCATTACCACCTAGGTAAAGTTGTCCACTCCTCGGATGAATTAAAAGTGCACAATACCGTTGAAACGTTAACTTTATGTAATGATTTTACCGGTGTGTCGGAAATTTGTACGCTTTTCTTAAAGGAAAAAGCGCGAGTTAATAGTAATGGTCGCTTTTTATCTCGCTTTAGATTTCTTTTTATCGGTGAGAATGAAGAACGTTTCAGCAACAAAATAATAGCTGAAATGCGTGGTGTTTCAGATGACGACGGACGTTCACCATTTTGGGAATGGCTTGAAAAACACTTTTTCTCTATTGATTTTCCAACCGCTGACTACTTAACAGGCACCGGCAACAAGGTGTTTATCGCTCAGCTAATGCCCAAGTATCCAATTTACGTTAGCTTATTATCAGAAGATGCCCAAGCGGTAATCAATAAGGTTCATAAGAATACCGCCCCCGCAATTCGTTTGCTGGAATCAGAAGGTTTTTGTAAAAGTGACTATGTCGATATATTTGACGCGGGCCCAACGATTTTTGCGCAGAAACAACATATCAAAACCATTAATCAAAGCCAAAAGTTTCAGGTTAAGATCATTGATGATCAACAAAATGAGCAGGATGAGTCTAGTAGCATGCAACAAAAGTATTTAGTAGCGAATACGAAAGTTGAAGGTTTTAGAGCGGTTCAAATGCCGCTCTTACTTTGTGATAACGACACTCACGCTGTTTTGACCGCAACTATGGCAAAACATCTAAATGTAAAGTCAAACGACTGGGTACGGGTTATTTCAAACTAATCAATATTCGGTCAAAAAGTTTCACCTTACAATGTGAAATTTTACGAACCGTTTTACTAATTTTCTCACTTCATTACCAATAAGGGGTCTCCTATGACCGATACAACTCAACTTATTAACGGGCAATGGCAAGCAGGGCTTGGTCATTCTTTTGAAAGCCTTAATCCGGCTAAAAACGAAACTGTTTGGCAAGGTAACGCTGCGACTAAAGAACAGGTAGATTCTGCGGTTGAGTCGGCAAGAGCAGCCTTTTGTCCTTGGTCAGCCAAGAGCTATGAGGAACGTTTAGCCGTTGTTAAATGCTTCGGTGAGAAATTGCTAGATGTAAAACAAGAGCTAGCGACCGCAATATCGCTTGAAACAGGTAGACCGCTTTGGGAAACATTAGGTGAAGTTGGCGGCATGATTGGCAAGATTGGCATTTCTGAGAAAGCCTTTGCCGAGCGAACCGGTACAGTAGAAAGTGAAATGGCGGGCTCAAAAGCATACATCAGACACAAACCCCATGGTGTAGTTGCCGTGTTTGGTCCTTATAATTTCCCAGGCCATTTACCTAATGGCCACATCATCCCAGCTTTACTAGCCGGCAACACCGTGGTATTTAAGCCAAGCGAAATTACGCCGATGGTTGCAGAACTAACACTAAAAGCTTGGTTAAACGCGGGATTACCAAATGGTGTGATCAATTTAGTACAGGGCGAAGTTGATACCGGTATTGCGTTAGCCAATAACCCTGATATCGACGGATTGTTTTTCACTGGAAGCTCTAATACTGGCCATTTGCTACACCGTCAGTTTGCTGGACAACCCGGAAAAATACTTGCCTTAGAAATGGGTGGTAATAACCCGCTAATCGTCAATGACGTTAGCGACATAGATTCTGTGGTCCACGATATTGTCCAGTCAGCTTTTGTAACAACCGGCCAGCGCTGCACTTGTGCACGACGAGTATTCATTGAACAGAACGAGCTAGGCGATCGAATTGTTGAGCGATTAATAGAAGTCAGTAAGAAGATCAAAATTGGCCATTACGATGATGAAGAAAAACCTTTTTTCGGGTCATTGGTATCGGAGAAGGCGGCAATTGATTTGTTAGCTGCACAAAAAAAATTACGTGATCTCGGTGGTCTCTCGCTCCTAGAAATGAAACACTTAGAGCCTTCTACCGGTTTTGTTTCTCCCGGTATAATCGATGTCACCAATGTTGATTCAGTTCCAGACGAAGAATATTTTGGTCCGTTGGTTAAGATCTATCGATACTCTGATTTTGAACAGGCACTGAAAGAGGCCAACAATACTCAGTTTGGTTTGTCCGCTGCTTTATTGAGCGATAACCATGCGACCTATGAACATTTCTTCCAAAGTATCCGTGCAGGTATTGTGAATTGGAACCGGCCAACTACCGGCGCGAATTCTCAGGCACCATTTGGTGGCATAGGCGCAAGTGGTAATCACCGCGCAAGTGCCTATTATGCGGCTGATTATTGTGCTTACCCAATCTCTTCGGTGGAAAACACTAAAACACAATTACCTGAAACACTTAGTCCAGGACTTGAGTTCTAGTGGTTGCTAACGCCTAAATTGCTGTTTATCCGTACCGAAGCTCAATAATCAATGAGCTTCGGAATGACTTTCCAAAGTCCTCGTTCAAAAATTGGTTTTCTCTCTTAGGCTAGCAATGCCAAGAATAGCAGAGCTTCGCCCTCAACTAAAAGCCCCAAGCGTTACCCATAAAAAGACCAAATTCGCCGTTATTTTCTAGTATCTGATGCTTAACGATGATAAAGGTTTTCTAAGTCTTAGAAATATAGTTAGAATAGCCCACTAATTATCATAATAACGAGAGCTACCCATGAAATATATCCTCAGTCTATTGCTGATGAGCGTAACTTGCTTTTCGACTTTAGCCGCTAAATCAGTGCCCTTCGAACGTGATTGGCATACTTTCTCTAACTATCAAACGGTCGTATCTACCCACGTCCATTTAGATGTAAAAGTAGACTTCAACAGCAAACAAATCGCTGGATTTATCGAACATCAACTAAAGGCGTTGAAAAGCGACGTTAATCAACTGGTTGTCGACACTCGCGATTTAGATATCCACAAAGCCGAAATTCTTCACGGAGAAACCTGGGTTTCAACGGATTTTAAACTAGGTGATAAAGATAAAGTAAGAGGAAGCAAACTTACCATAGCCATTAAGCCCAACACTCAAAAGGTAAGAATTTACTACAATTCACGACCTGAAGCCTCGGGACTGCAATGGCTAACACCAGTGCAAACCGCAGGCAAAAAGCACCCGTTTATGTTTAGTCAATCACAAGCTATACATGCACGAAGCTGGATGCCTATCCAGGACACACCAGGAATGCGAGTTACCTATTCTGCAAAGGTAAAAACAGACAAGTCTCTAAGACCAATCATGAGCGCCACCAACGATCCTAAATGGGATGACAAAGGTGAATACCACTTTGAAATGCCTCAACCTATACCGACTTACCTAATCGCGATTGCCGCGGGAAATATTCACTACAAGAAGATGTCTAAACAAACGGCTATCTATGCGGAGCCTGAGTTATTAGAAGCTTCGGCTAAGGAGTTTGAAGATACTCAGGCCATGATCGACGCATCTGAAAAACTATATGGTAAATATCGTTGGACAGATTACGATCTACTGATTTTACCCCCTTCATTTCCTTTTGGTGGTATGGAAAATCCTCGCCTATCGTTTATTACCCCTACGGTTATCGCAGGGGACAAAAGCTTGGTAAGCCTTATTGCACATGAATTAGCCCATTCATGGTCCGGCAACTTAGTAACCAATGCAACTTGGCGCGACTTATGGCTTAACGAAGGTTTCACCAGCTATGTTGAAAACCGCATCATGGAGGAGGTTTTTGGTAAACGAAGAGCCATAATGGAACAAGCGCTGGCGGCACAAGGTCTCGATGCTGAATTAGTCGATCTACCTCGCGGTGATACTATTCTTCACGTTGAAATTGAAGGTCGAGACCCTGACGATGCATTTTCTGGCGTTCCTTATACTAAAGGACAGCTTTTCCTAATGTTTCTTGAAAGTAAGTTTGGAAGAAAGAATTTCGACGTATTTCTGAGAAATTATTTTGATACCCATGCATTCCAAAGTATTGATACAAAGAACTTCTTGATATACATCGAGAAAAACCTTGTCAACAAACATCCAGGCAAGGTCAGCATGGAACAAATAGTAACTTGGATAAAAGAACCAATGTTACCTAGTAATGCCCCAAAACCACGCTCTGATGCGTTCGCAAATGTTCAGAAAAATATGAATGCATGGCTTGCAAATGATTTGGCGATTAAACAAATGCCAAGCAAAGAATGGACGGTTCATGAGTGGCTCTACTTTATCAACAACTTGCCTGAAAATATTACCTTGGCGCAACTGGCAGAACTAGACAAACAGTATAATTTAACCCAATCCAGCAATAATGAAATAGCTCATGCATGGCTGCTTTTAAGCATAAATAAAGGTAACAAAGCCGTATATGAACGCCTAGAAGACTATTTGATTTCGATTGGACGAAGAAAATTGATTGTACCTTTGTACCGTGCACTTATAGAAACGAACGGCAACGACCAATTTGCGAAGCGAGTTTACAAGATTGCACGCCCGGGTTACCACCCGCTGGCACAAGGAACTATTGACAATCTGTTCAATAAATCAGCAAACTAATTAGCTGGTTAGTAACCGGCATTAGCTACCGGCACTGTTTTGCGGTGCCGGTAGACATTTATGTCGAAAGCTGGTGCGATTGCAGACCTAAAAGAACTAAACCATCAATGTCCCTAAAGACCCGTTTAGGCCTTTTTACTCTACTGGTTATCACTCTACTGGTTATCACTCTCGCTGGTAACTCTACATAACGGAGATAAAGCTCAATGTCCTTGACCGAACTACTCACGAAACGTTCTTCGATTCGCGCCTATAATGAAGAAAAAATCGATTCCGAATTACTTCTTGAGATATTTAAGAAAGCACAGGCATCTCCTTCAAACTGCAATGTGCAACCTTGGCAAACGCTCGTTGTTAGCGGCGAAGCACTAAAGTCACTAGGTAAATCCCTTATCCAGGAAGTGCTATCTGGCAAACCCCCTCACCCCGACTTTGATTGGTTACCAAAATATCAGGATATTCACAGGGAGCGCCAATTTGATTCTGCGAATACTTTGTATAGCGCAATGAATATCGACCGAACTGATAAAGCAGCGCGACAACAATCAATGGTCCGAAATTGGCAGTTTTTTGACGCCCCTACCGCAGTATTTTTCTGCATGAAGAAATACCTTGGTATTATGGGCGCTGTAGATATGGGAATATACGCTCAAACCGTTGCCCTTCTAGCTCAAGAAGCAGGCATCTCAAGCTGTATGCAAGGTGCATTGGGGCAATTTCCGCAACCCATTCGGGAACAGTTTAGTATTGCTGACGACGTAGGCATTCTGTTCGGTATGTCACTTGGATACGCCAAAACTAATGCCCCCGTGAATACTGCCAAAACTGGGCGTGTAGAGCTAGGTCAGAGTGTTCAATTTTTCACGTAGTATTTACGTCAATTTGTTCAACAACAGATACAAAGGTGGGCTATAATTTGTTATACACGTGTCTTCCTATGGCACCCCGTAAACCTACGTATATTCCGGCAGGCACTTGTTTTAAATACAATGACGAATGACATTCATAAAACACTACAAGCGCTCTACCATAGTATTTGCTCCATAGACGTTGATTTAGACCGGCAATCGATTATTGGTGATGAGCTTGTTAAAGCGCTTACAAGTTACGACGCTGAACGTCGTCAGCATTTCGATATTACTAACCTCGAACAGTTAAATACCCCGCTCTCTTATCAAGATATCTTATTAGGACATGCTGAACGTAAAAATGAATTAGTTAAAGAAGTAGAAAATTTTCCGCGCTACGTCTTACCTTTATTAACGACCGATCGTTTTTACCGACTGTTAGACGAAAAAGTCGAGCTGCCGACTTTACTAAAATTTTTACTGGTCCAGCTAAGAATACCATTATTACGTCTTTGTTTTGTCAAGCCGGAATACGCAAGCTCAATCCAAAATAGTTTTGTTCAGCTCTCTAATTTGCTTATCAGCTACCGGGTAATGTGGAAAGATGAACAGAAAGTTGGTTTTCCCACCTTCAATAAACTTTTTCAACTGTCTGACTTTAACGATAGGTTAGAGGGTGATCTTGAGTCATATTTCCTTGAAACGAAATCGGCGACCGAGCAAGCTTTAAATGCCCAGCAAAAACGTGGTCTTATTTTCGAAAAACGATTAAGAGAAACAGAGTTAACTAGTTCAACGAATCAACGTACAGAAAAAGTCATTGAAAAATTATTGGCTGAATTAACTATTACTAAGGAGCTACCAGAGTGGTTGTCTGAGTTTTTGAACAAACGCTGGAAAAACTTGCTTCGATTAGAAATGGTTAGACGAGAGGACAACGAACTTCTTTGCTCAATTAAAGTAGCAATATTACTTATCGATAGTATCTTCGTCCCGCAATCGAAGGCACAGTTCGAGAACTTTATGGATCACCTACCCTACTTAAACGAGCACCTTCTAACAGGACTTAAAAAGCTTGCGGTGGATGCTAATGAGGTGGAAGAATTCATTTCACAGATTGAAAGCATACATATACAAATCATTGCTGAGTGCAACCAAAAATTTCAACAACAAGATGGTAGCGAGGAAGTTAGCCAAAAAAATAGTCAACCTATTGATGAGGATGACATTATCCGGCTAAAACCTACACCGATTTTTGAAGAAGGTTCTGAAACAAACCCTTTCGAAAGTCATAGTTCTGAAATCAAAGTTCAAACTCTGGCCGATAACTCTACCAATGATGAAGATGAATTTTGTATTGAAGAGTTAGATAATGAAGAAGCGCTAAATGTATCAAACTTCAATCATTTGACCCCTCTACAGCGAGTTAGAGAAGCTCTAACCCCGAATCAAGAGGAAGTTAAAACCTTCGATTTGTCGGTAGAGCAAATTGTTGAATACTACGACGATATAGAGCACATAGAAATAGACGATTTGTGCGAACAGTTAAATCGAGAATTTGGTGTCAAAGAAGATCTATGGTTTGAGTCGGTGGATAAAACCTATCACAAATTATTATTGGAAAACATCAAGGATGGACAGTATATATTCGTTAATAAAGATGCGGTGAAATCACTGGTATTATCCGCTAAAGAGCTCAAACAACGACTCACATCAGAAGAACTAAGAGTTTTGAGTCAAACATCTTATTATCAACAAGCATTGACATTTTCTTTAAAGAAAATGAAACCTTTTGTTCAACGGATTAAAGATCAAAACGAGAAGTTAAAAAGTACTGCCAGCACAGAAGCCCCTGCGACTCATTCAAGCGAAGAGACCGCTATAGTTGGTGCTACTGCAAAGCCTTCCGACAACTCTTTAGTATCAGAAACGGCAGAAGCTCTCGCGGAAACAACCACTGATTCAACTGAGGGAGGTTCTATTCAAAGCGATTTAATCCCGGACAATACTGAAAACAAAGATAATAATGAAAACAAAGAAAACAGTGAGAGCAGCGAGAAAGACGATCTTTTAGACGTTCGGCCTTCGGTTGAATCAACTACTCATCTTACCACCAAAGAAAAAGAGCTGTCCGATGAAAGCGTGTTTGACATTAACCGGTTAACCGTTGGCTCATGGATTATTTCAAATTTAGATGGTGGACAAATAAAATGTAAACTAGCGGCAAAGATTGCCTCGAAAGATCTATATATTTTTGTCGATAGGCAAGGTAAAAAAATAATGCAATTAAGCGAACAGGAAATATTAGAGCGAGTATCAAAAAAAGAACTAACCATGGTTACCATGGAGATTCAGAATGAACAGCTGTTAGCTTCCGTAATATCAAAAAATAGAACCTTAAAATCTGATCATTAAATCCGTCTAAAAATTAGACGTATATGTAACAACAACTATAACGATCAAACAAGTTACCTCGAACTGACATCTACAAGCTATTTAAAATAGCTAATTAATTAGACCAAATAATAAATAATTAAGAATTTATTTGTATGTCTCCATTAAAGAAAAAGGCCAACGTCGAGTTGGCCTTTTTGCTACTTGGATATTTGAACTTTTGCTTTACTGGTTATCAAACCAATACGCGTCAAGTTGTGCATCAGATGACGCTGCTGCGCCTCTAACGATAATAAACCAAGTTCCTGCTTCAGGATTAGTGATTGTACAATTGTGACTGTTTCCAGCACCTTGTTGAATACAATCATTGTTGAATCTAGTCGGTAACGAACCAAAGTTAATAACAAGATCCACATTCCCAGTACCACCAGAGGTATCAACTACAAACGAATCGGCACCAGCGGGAACTTCAACAGTGAAAGAAATATTCTCTCCTCTTGCCGGGCTAATACCAGTTTCCGTAATACCACCGCTAGTTTCACCACCGCTTTCAGACACTGTAACTGATTGAGTCGTGGTGTCGCTTGCGCCTTCATCGTCAACAACAGTTAATGATACTGAATAGGTGCCCGCAGCTTGATAAACGTTAGTCGCGTCTTGAGAACTTGATGAATTACCGTCTCCGAAATCCCAACTCCAAGAGACAATTGAACCATCACTATCACTACTTGCATCGGTGACGTTTAGTTCTAGCTCGTCGGTTGTAAATGTAAAGTCTGCATCTGGCGATTGATTGCCAGCCGGAGATGCCGTCCAATAAGCGTCTAACTGTACTCCACTTGAAGCCGAAGCTCCTCGAACAATAATAAACCACGTGCCTTCACTAGGGTTCGTTATGGAACAGCTATGAGTATTACCAGAACCAACTTGTAAACAGTCGTTATCGGTTCTGCTTGGCGTCGAACCAAAGTTAATGGCTAAGTCAGCATTACCAGTTCCACCAGAGATATCAACGTCTAATACCGTTGCCCCAGCTGGTACGTCAATAGTGTATTCCAATATTTCGCCGTTTGCAGGACTCACATTAGTTTCGGTGAAACCGCCACTCACTGGAGCATTAGGATCATCGACAGAAACTGTCTGACTACTAGCGTTAGAAGTTCCTTCATCGTCGGTGACGGTTAGAGTTACTGTATAATCGCCGTTCGCCGAATAGTTATGAACAGGGTTTTGTTGGCTCGAGCTATTGCCATCGCCAAAATCCCAATCCCAACTTGTGACTGTACCGTCTGAATCACTACTACCATCACTGAAAGTAACTTCCCACAAATTAGTCACATAAGTGAAGCTAGAAATAGGAGCAACGTTCGCAAGTGAGACACTTACTGTTTGAGTACTCGTTTGGCTATCACCTTCATTGTCAGTAACCGTCAATGTCACTTGAAAGTCGCCTTCGTCAGCATAGTTATGAACTGGGTTTTGAGCATTAGATGTATCTCCATCACCAAAATCCCAACTCCACTGATCAACCGTTCCATCAACATCTGAACTCTCATCAGTAAAGGTTACACTTAATTCACTCGCCACAAAACTAAATGAAGAACTAGGAAGCTGGTTACTAGCACTGATTGTAATCGTTTGACTAGCAGTCCCTGATGCTCCTTCATCATCCGTCACTGTGACAGTTACAACATAGGTACCATCAGCACCGTAAGTATAATCCGTAGTTTCGCCAGTAGCAGTGTTACCATCTCCAAAATCCCACTCGTAAGATACGATTGAACCGTCTGAGTCAGCGCTAGCACTCGCATCCATTGAGCAAGCTAGCAACGTACAGTCAACTGTTAATGCCGCAGTTGGACTTTGATTACCAGTTCCTGTACCACAGGAATCAAACTTGAAGCTAGAAATATGTGTTCCCCATTGGCCATTTTGTCGACCGTACTGATTGGTATACCAGAAAGTACATTCGTCAACCGGGTCAACCGCTAAGTGACTATAGTCTCCCCAGCGGTTACTTGAGTTTCCATCAGTACCTGCTACAAGTACAGCTTCAGCTTCGGTCATAACCCCTGCCGCGTCACTTGCTAAACGACCGGTATATCGGATCCCAGGAAAATCAGTACTACTTGCCCAACTATAAGCTAGCGCCATGTTCCCGTCTTTATCCATTGCAATCGAGCCCATCCAGCGGTTTTTATTATCAGGCGAATATGTACCTTCCTGTTCTAATGCCCACGCACCACCACTGTTTCTTCTTAGTTCAAACCAGCGGATTCCACCGTGGTCAGTACCGTCGACGTCGGTTACAAAATTTCCTACTAAGGTTTCATAACTGTCAAAGTTACGATACTGAGCACGGAACATTACGACTTCTCGTAACGGGTCTAAAGTTGAACTGGCGCCAGCTTGAGGAAAACAAGAAAACGAAGTCAAACCACACAGGTCAGAATCAAATTCAGCTATCGCGATATCTGCAACTTTAGTAAAACTAGCGTTGTTAGTATCAACAAAATCAGCGTTAAACTCCCATAGCTCAAGGTAATCTTCAGTTGGGTTATTGCTTGAAGCGTTATGCACTTCATCATCACGATGACGTAAAAAATAGCCAGGTGTTCCCGCGGGCATATCGTTTACACCGTCATGGTCGGCAGGTTGTATCATTTGAAAACCAAAACCAGCCAAGTCTGCAACGCTCAAACGGATCATAGAAGCTGCATTTCCAGCCAGCATCGCATTTCGATCTAACGCGTAAACAGCAGATGTGGTTTCATTGGTACCGACATAATAGGCATCAACACCAACTCCATATTTGGGGTAATCTGGGAAGCTAGGGGCAGCAAAAGAATAAGCAAACCAACCACCGGATATTGGGTCGGAAGTTTGCGAAATGTAAACACACAAATTATTGCCAAAGCTAGAAAACTCACTAAGCATCCATCGGTTTGCCATCTCGTCAAACAACACAATCGGATCACCTGCGCCAGTTGCGCAATTGCCACTTCCTAGTGTCTCCATATTGGTTGGTCCAGATACCAACGCACCGGTTGTTTTGTCATAAACCGTAAAAATTGAACCACTAGAGCCGTTAATAGACTGTATATAATAATTTATTCCTACATCGCCCGTTGTATCCGGTGGATTAACACCGGTATAGCCACTGCCATCAAACTGCTGTTCTATCGCCCTGGTGTTCTTGCTAGCGGACATGGTCATAACTTTTTGTGCTGATAACAATCGATCAGTTTTGCTAACAACAGGGTTTCGGGGAGAATCTGGTGTAACGTAGTTTGGGTTAAATCTTCGTCTAGGCATATCTTTGATTGCTTGCCCTGGTTTCCACTGATCGGCACTCTTAAGAGCTCTAAGATCAATATCAACCTTGCTAGGTGCAATTTTTTCAGATATCCAAGCTTTCGAATTTGAGCTATTCGCAATGCCATTTTGATGCTCGTCAGCGGCAAAAGTAATACCGCTTGAAGAGACCAGAAGAGCTAATGCGGAATAACGCGTAAGATTAATCTTTGATTTGCATTTAATCACGGCACATCCTTGGTTATAGTGTTATGGCAATTTTTTGTTTGTTCTACTGCTATTATTATTTTTACTACCCCGCCAATATACTAAAGACAATACAAAAAAAAAGGGTAATTTTTACATACTAACAAATTTTTAAACTGGCTATCTCCACTAGAGATTAATCGGGGTGCCAACGGATGTGTGAAAAACGCTATTGCCACCGGGAGAAATTTTTATTTCAATTTTTACGAACGTATTAGGCGGACTAGATAGGAAAATCGAATAATAGAATTGAACTAAGATAGCGCCGCTAGAAAAATGCTAACCACTTAAGATTGATTTAAAAAACGGCCCTAAAAAGGACCGTTTAATATTACATCAAAAAGACTACAAATATAGAATCCAGAGGATTATGGATTCCACGTTGCAGTTAGATTTACACCTGAGAAACTGGTGTAACCTCTGATATCAACATACCAAGTTCCAGATGCTGGATTGGTAAAGGTACAAGTTTCTTCATTACCGTTGTTGTAAGGTCTGCAATCGTATACCGAAGTTGTCGGCTGAGTTCCTTGACGAACATACATATCAGCATCGCCGGAACCACCGGTTGTAACAACCGTTAAGCTAGTCATTCCTGCAGGAACTTCAAAAGAGTAACTTTGTACCGAGTTTCTAGAACCAGAAATTGACGATTGCTCGAAGCTACCGCCATTTCCACCACCAGATCCACCTTCATCATAACTAGCCGTTAAAGAAAGACCTGAGTATGTGCTATAAGCGCGGATCATAACGTAATATGTTCCTGTTTGTACGTTGCTAATATCACATGTCTCGTTATTACCATTTCGATACGGACGACAGTCATAACTTGAAGTTGTAGGCTCTGACCCGAACTTAACGTATAAGTCAGCATCTCCTGAACCGCCAGCGATTACAAAGCTAAGGTTGGTTGCGCCTGCTGGTACATCAAATGTGTAAACAACCTGACTTCCCGTCGTTTCGCCAATTCCGGTAACAGGAGTACCATTGGTTAATACATTTCCACCCGTTGGCGCTTCGGTAACCGTCACATTGCTAGAGGTACTGTTGGTTGCACCGTCATTATCAGTAACTGTTAAGGTAACCGTATAAGTTCCCGCTGAAGCGTAGTTATGCGAAGCGTTTGCTCCACTTGCCGTTGCTCCGTCACCAAAGTCCCAACTATATGTAGAAACGGATCCGTCACTGTCTGAACTTCCGTTACCGTCAAAATCACAGTTAAGGTCAGTACAAGAATCGGTGAAACTAGCGACCGGATCTTGATTAGTAATTATCGTGTAAGATGCGGTTAGTGATACACCACTGTAGGTACTATAAGCACGTAACATAACGTGATAAGTTCCTGTTTGGATATTACTAATAGCACAAGTTTCATTATTTCCACCAACATAAGGTCGACAGTCATAAGTAGAGGTAGTAGGCGCTGAACCAAATCGAACGTAAAGGTCCGCGTCACCCGTTCCACCAGCAATAACAAAACTTAAATCAGTAGCGCCGGCGGGTACTTCAAACGTATAGAAAACTTCATCGTTTTGGGTACCTGATAGGTTAGACACGGCAACCCCGTTTTCTAACTCATTACCACCACCACCGCCAGGAGATGTAACCACAACGGAACCATTGCTAGTACCCGTTGCGCCCTGGTTATCGGTTACAGTTAACTGCACCGTATAAGTTCCTGCTGAAGCAAAGCTATGAGAAGGAGTCGCTCCGGTTGCCGTTGCTCCGTCACCAAAATCCCAGCTATAACTTGCAATCGAGCCATCGCTATCTGAACTAGCACTTCCGTCAAAGTCACATGCTAAATCATTACAAGTTTGACTAAAAGACGCTGATGGAGAATTATTTCCACCGCCAGTACCGCCACAACTATCAAACTTAAAGCTTGATATATGGGTTCCCCATTGCCCGTTCGACTTTCCATATTCATTGGTATACCAAAAAGTACAGCCGTCAACGGGATCAAGGGCTAAATGACTATAGTCACCCCAACGGTTACTGGAAACGCCCGCTGTACCATTAACCAATATGGTCTCTGGTTGACTCATTGTTCCGTTAGCGTCATTAGCTAACCGACCGGTGTAACGAAGGCCAGGAAAATCAGTACTACTTCCCCAGCTGTAAGCTAAAGCCGTATTACCATCTTTATCCATCGCAATAGAACCCATCCAGCGATTCTTAGAGTCTGGAGAGTAAGTCCCTTCCTGTTCTAGAGTCCAGTTAGCACCACTTCTGCGTAGCTCAAACCAACGTATTCCGCCTCGGTCGTTACCATTAACATCAGTCACAAAATTGCCAACGATCGTCTCGTAACTACCAAAATTTCGGTATTGAGCACGAAACATAACAACTTCTCTCAGTGGATCCATATCAGATGAAGAGCCTGACTGCGGGAAACACGAAAATGAAGTTAGTCCACATAACGAAGAGTCGAATTCCGCTACTGGAATATCAACAACCTTTGTAAAAGACGAGTTTGCTGTATTGTTAAAGTCAGCATCAAATTGCCATAGCTCAACATAATCTTCATTAGGGTTGTTAGAGCTTGAGTTATGCACTTCATCGTCACGATGACGTAGGAAATAACCAGGAGTTCCAGCAGGCATATCAGTAACACCGTCGTGATCTACCGGTTGCAGCATTTGAAATCCGAAGCCTGATAAGTTTGGTGTGGTTAAACGAACCATTCCAGCTGAGTTGCCGGCTAGCATCGCGTTTCTGTCTAGCGCGTAAACCGTCGCAGTCGACTCATTAGTACCAACATAATAAGCATCAACACCAACCCCATACTTTGGGTAATCAGGGAATGTTGGAGATGCAAACGCGTAAGAATACCAACCGCCGGTTACTGGATTTGATGTCTGTGAAATGTATACACAAAGATTATTACCCGAGGAAGAAAATTCGCTCAGTAACCATCGGTTAGCCATTTCATCAAAAAGAATAATTGGATCGCCGGCGCCCGAAGCACAATTTCCGCTTCCTAATGTTTCCATGTTAGTTGGACCACTAACGAGGGAACCAGTCTCCTTATCGTAAATCGTAAATATTGAACCACTTGAACCATTTATTGACTGAATATAATAGTTAAGCCCAACATCGCCAGTTGGATCTGGCGGGTTAACACCGGTGAAACCACTACCGTCAAATTGCTGCTCAACGACTCTAGCATTTTCCGCTGGTGACGCCGATACCGCTTTTTGACTAGCCATTAATTGATCAATGGTGCTGTTCACTGCATTCTTAGGTGCGCTTGGCGCAATGTAATTTGGATTAAAGCGGCGACGTGGCATGTCTTTTATCGCCTGGCCCGGCTCCCACTGCAATTGGCTTTGAACACCACGAAGATCAATATCGACCTTCTTTGGTTTAATCTTTTGCGACATCCAGGCAGGTTGTAAACTATTTTCAGATACTTGGTTCTCTATCGTTTGATCGGATTCAGCGCTTGCTCCGGTACTATTCATTAGCAAACAAGCTAACGATAGTCCTTTCAACACTGAGATATTCTTTTTGTTATTCATTTTTTACCCCTAGTTGATCCAGAAAGACTCCGAACACATAAATATGTCAGAAGTGTGTCTTTAAAGACCATCTGAATATAAAGCATTGATTATTTTTTGAACATTGTAACTATGCACACTAGGTAAGAACGTAAAAACGTGAATATTCCCATGAACGCGTTCTTTTAAAACAGGTTCACATTTCTGTGCAGAAAACGAAAATTATTATTTTTCTTAGCACGTTACAACAAATTTAAAGGCGGTATTTCATGAAACCCCATGGACGTTTAGAAAAATATAGACGATTAGGACGACTTAAAATGTGCATTATTTACATTTGTTCGCGGTGGGATAAGTAAATCTAGAATCGAATAAATTAGGGTGCAAAAATTACTCTTTTGCACAAACATATCGAAGATTTTAATGGGCAAAACTAGCTATATCTATTTAGAAAACATCGAATTATTCTTTAGACATTTAGTGCGCCACCAATAATAATCAATGATGTTTTTAGGATATATATCATCCTAAAAGTCGCGAAGCTATTTAATGGCTAATATCTTATTAACGAGTTCGTCACCAATTTGCACTTCTTTTTCGCTCATAATTTTCATTAGTTGAAATAGATGATATTTGGCATGATAAGAACCACTTGATGCAGAAATTACAAACCAGGCATAAGCTTTTGAATAATCTCTACACTTATCCGTTCTGCAAAGAAACTGGCTAAGAGATTTGCCCAAATATAACTGCGCTTTGCTATTTCCTTTGCTCGCCGAATCCTCAAGCATTTTCAAAGCGTTTTCTCCATAGGGCCGTTTGTTACTCTCATAGATAACGGCCAGCATATACATTGCCATCCAGTCGCCCTGCGATGCGGGATCTTCAAGTTCCTTTTTTGCTTTTCTAAAATAGCGGTCACCCAACTTCCAGTCTTGTCGTCTAAGAAGCATCGAGTGATAATAGGCACCAAGTCTAAAATTAGCGTAGAGATAACCTAGATTCGCAGCTTTTTTATAGTACTTACGAGTAAGCCTATCGTTAGCTTTATCGTATGGCGAATGCTCTTTGGAAAAGGGAACTTTATTAAACTCCGGGTCATGTATTAAGCCTAGGTAATAGTATGCTTCCGCGTTATCGTCTTGAATTAGGCTTTCGAAAATTGATTTTGAGGCGTCAAATTTTCCTTGTTCAAATAGTTTTATTCCTTCAGAAAGTTCGTCTTCGGCGGACGAAACGGAAAAGCTAAAAAGCACTAAAACCAAACATCTAAGAAACAGCATTTACTTACATCCTTTGTAATTATTATATTTTTTAAGAACTATTTTTTCAGTCGTTATCGCCACTTTTGGATTTCTTTTTACCTGTTTGTTTTGGATTAATTTCTTTTACAGGATCTCCAGGCTTCCAATCTTTACTTTTCGGTAATGTTCTAATATCAACATCTTTTTTTATGGGTTTAACTGATTTTACGAGTTTAGGCGGTTCAATAATATCCACTTTAACATCGCCAGTATCCGACTGTAATTCCACCATAGAAGCAGCACTCCCCTGTTTTCTATAAAACTCTTTTGGCTCAATAGCACTACCATTGTAATAGATCGCAGCATTGGTTCGAGCGGTTAAATCGATATCCATATCGTCAAATACGGTCGTCGATATATTACCGCTATTTGAATGCGCCACTGAAGCTCCAGCGGTATGCATTCCTCTTAACCTTAAAGCAATAGTGCCTGTGTTTGACTTAGCATTAAATAGCCCGCTGGTGGTTAACTTAATAGAGCCACTATCGGTAATAGCTTCGATGTCGCTACCTGTTTTGTCGATCTTAATCATTCCGCTAGTAGTTTCTGCGACAATTTTTACCGACGGTGGAAATAAAACTGAGAGGTCGGTTCGGCCAAGAAGTTGACCGTTTGCGGAGGTAATGTTCTTATCATATTTAACCTCAATATAAAGCTTGCCGTCAGACTCGGTTATATCGAAATTTGGCTTCAGTCCGTTCTTTCCAATCTTTTGGTAGGTTGCATGTAGAAAAACTTTTTCTTCACTATTGCTTCTTGAACGGATACTACCGTAAGCATTTTTAACAACAACAACCCTACTACTCGGGATACTACCGTCCCAATCATAACTCTTAATTTTAAACGCCTGCTCCGTTGCGGACGCAGAAATAACAAAAAAAAGTGAAAGAATAATTGCTAGTATTGATGATTTCATATCTATTCCTGAGCTTTTCCTTTAACTACATCGAACAATCAATTGTCGGTTGATACGGCGCTAAAGTAACTTATGATGCCTACTACTAGTACTTTTCGATAAGCTAAAAGGCGAAGCTGATTATGTTTTTTATTGACATCAACCCTACCGATTTCGTCGATGACAATCAAGGGTAAAAATCACTCTTTACAGTAACCTTTTATCGTATACCTTAACCAGGTGTAGTTCCTTTCAGTATATTCAATATCACTGCTGCAAAACGACTTCTGAGCTAATAGTTTTTCTAAACGTATAAATGCTTCCTCCTCCATACGAAAGGCTACAGGCACTATTTCATCAGAATCTTTTGACTTTGACCTGCCTCGGGATTCCGACCTATTTCTTGCTTGTTGACGATCGGGTTCTATGGAGTGCTCATTTCTATTTAAATGTCCTGCCCTATCGCCTTCTTCACCAATATACAAAATATAAGTGAAGCTATTTTGGTTTTCATCATTCTTATAGCTGTAAAAATAATCGACATATTCTTCACGAGGTTTGCCTCCACATGCAACCAGAAACACAACCGTCGTCATCAATACTAATCTTAAATAAAATTTCATTTACTGCTCACTCATAACTACCGGATACTTTAGGTATTGCTCATCATAAAATGGGGAATGGCGGTAAATCCATTCAAACTGTTGCTTTTGATCCGCCGCGAACGCTTTGTTTGTTTCTTTAAGTTTTTCATATTCTTTTAGTAAGTTTGGCTGCCGCTCAAAAAGCAGTTTAGCCATTGGGATCATCGCATAAGACTCGATGTATTCAGTGCGTTGAAACATTGAGTTGAAATAACCCCAAGCAAAAAAAGAATCAGGTGCGCGCGGATCTAACAATGCAACCGCCAAACGCCCAAGTTCTTGGTCGGTAGCAACCTGGTAGGTCCCCTCTTCTATTTCCATGCGTTTTAGTTTACTAATAAATTTCGAGTCAACCATCTGTCTAGACTCAAAAGTATTGTCACTCAACTTATGATCTTGACTTATCAATTGAATGACATTTTTCGTTTTATTCTCTTCCAAT
>CAJQOL010000021.1 GCA_905479925.1 uncultured Kangiellaceae bacterium
CCCATCTTTTCCTCGGAAACTAACACCACCGTCATTTGATAACGACATCGTTCAAGTACGCCACTTGAGAGTGCCCAGCGGCCGAGCGTCACGCCTTTTTGCCTTCTTTTGTGGCGTAACAAAAGAATGGTCGCAGGCAAGCTTTAGCGCTGCGAAATAAAAGTGGAGAAGGGTTACTGCTTGTTTGGGAATGATAAAATTATCTAGATAATCACCCTCTCCCCAGCCCTTAGTATGCCCCGCTTCTTGGGTACTCCCGGAGGGAAGAGGGAGTAAAACAGAGCGACCCATTTGGGAACTTTTGAGACCATGACTAATGCCAGTTAACCTTATCCCGAGCTCAGGTTAGTTAAATCTTAAAGCGTTTTACTAGCTCAGAAAGACTATGAATTCCCTCTCTTTGCTTGCGAGTACCCGCTTGAACATCACTAATCTGCTCCTCTGTTTTTTCAGATAGGTTTCTGATTGATGTTGCTCTTTCGGTGATTTCTTGAGCGGCTTTTGCTTGCTCGTGAGTGGCATTGGCTATTTCGGTTGATTGTGACTGAATATTGATAATTGCGGTCGAAATACTCTCAAGGACTGATTGCACCATTTCAGATTTCTCAACACCCATTTCTGCTTGCTCGGTACCTTGTACCATTGACTCTACGACGGTTTTTGCGCTCTGTTGTAGGTTGCCAATGATCTGTTCGATAATCTGAGTCGATTCTTGGGTTCGACTAGCTAGTGTTCTCACTTCATCTGCAACAACAGCAAACCCTCGGCCTTGGTCTCCAGCTCGGGCTGCTTCAATAGCGGCGTTTAGTGCTAATAGGTTAGTCTGTTCGGCAATACCTTGAATAACTTCAAGCACTCCACCAATTTTATTACTGTCTTGGTTTAGGTTGTCGACAACCCCCGAAATTTGACCGACCGTGTCTGCAAGAGTCCTGATACTCGACGTTGCTTCATGGACAACTTCGACTCCGGTAACGATCTGTTTTTCTGCTTCCGATGCTGAATTAGACGCAGCAGAGGTATTGTCTGAAATATCTTTTACCGAGTAACTTAGTTGCTCTGCGGCGGTTGCTACCATGTCAGTGGCATCACGTTGCTCGGAGGCTTGCTTGCTTGTAAGGTTGGCGACCGTCGAAATTCGTTCTGCGTCTTCATACAAGTCTTCAACGGTTTGTTTGTTGAGTATCATTATTTCTTGGATGTGCTCAACGAAGACGTTAAATTGATGCGAGAACTGAGATACTTCGTTTTCATCAGAGACTATTAGTCGTTTAGTCAGGTCATTGTCACCCTCAGCAACATCTTTAATCGCGTCAACTAATCGATTTAATGGCGCGACTATTCGCTTGGCGATCAGAAAAACTAGCAGCGCGATAACCAGCAAGATACTAGCTGACGCTATTATTGCGCTGGTAATACTCTCGTTGATGGGATCATCAACAAGAGCGGTTGGAACAATAATACCGGCTACCCAGTCAAAATAGGGGAACTCGGAGCTTATTCGCGTAAATGCAACAATGTGCTTTTCACCATTCCAGGTGACATCCGTAATGCCATCATCACTGCGCTCAATGTTGTTATATAACTGAGAAAAACCTTCGCTGTCAGACAATATGTTGTCAACCCCAGCGATTTGGCTATCGACTTTGATTTCACTATTTTCCGAGGGAAATAATATAATCCGTCCGTCTCTATTTATTAAGAATGCCTCGCCAACTCCTTGGTATTTAAGGTCGTCACGGACTTTGTTCTCGATGGTGGAGATTAAGATATCAATGCCCGCTATTCCAATTAACTCGTTACTGCTGTTATAAACAGACCGTTTGACTGAAGTAACGATTGTTTTATCTACGTAATCTTCTTCCGGTTGGGTGACAAACATTTTGTCATTGTCCATTGCTTCGCCCCACCAAGGGCGCTTTCTAGCGTCATAGCTGTCGTCATTATAACGGCCATTAGAGTTATCGAAGTACTCGCCGGTATTGGCGCTAGCAAAAAATACCGCTTTGGTTTCCTCATCGGCAGATAAGTTTGCAAACAGCTTGATTAATTTCGGAAAGTATTCATCGTTACTTAAATCAACATTTCGTTCTCTATAGTTATCAAACCAATCAACCAGCTGCGGCGAAGAAACGACGGTTTCGATTCGTGCCGCGTGTCGTTCAAAAAAGCTTTCAATATGATCGGATTGAATTTTGAGCGCATTAATTAGACCAAGCTCGGCTTTTTCCTTTGATTCTTGAGAAACCTTATCAATAAAAAGGCTGGCAACAATCAGCAGTATTATTGATAGCGCGGAAAGTAGATAAACCACGATTTCGGTGCTTATAGACTTGAATTTTATCATTTTTGTTTTTGTACCTTTGATTTGGGCGCTTTTATCTATGAGTCGAATATAAATATAGGAGATAACCTATTGTTTTGCAAAGTATCTTAGCCATTTTGATTTGAGCGAGTTTATTCCACAAAACGAACGCAGTTTCGGCCACTTTCTTTGGCCATATAAACCCCTTTGTCTGCTTGGCTAATAAGATAGTTTTGCGCTTGTTCAAACGTTAAGTTGTCATCTTTTGACGGTTGCCAAGTGCTGGCACCTATGGAAACGCTGACCTTAAAAGGATTATCATGGTCATCCACAATAGATATTTCTGATACCTCTTTCCGTATGCGTTCGGCTATTTCCATAGCGGCGTTTTTACTTGTTTCTGGCAACATAATGGTAAATTCTTCACCGCCAAACCTAGCTAATACGTCTGATTTTCTTAACAGTGGCATGATTGTGGTAGCGACTGACTGAAGAGCCCTATCGCCGGTGAGATGTCCATGGGTATCATTGACTTGTTTAAAGTGGTCAAGATCTAAGAAAAGGCAGGAAATAGGGGCGCACGAACGGCTGGTTCTGGCGATTTCTTTGGTTAAGGACTGAATGAAGTAGCGCCGGTTTTTTGTTCGGGTTAAGAGATCCACTAAGCTTAGTAGCTTAAATTGTTCCTGAGTAATCGCGTTCTCTATACAGATTGCGATAATTGAGCCTAAATGTTCAAGAAAGCTAGTTGCTAAACCCGGTACAAAGCGTTGTTTATTGTGGCTACCTAAGTGGATGCTTCCTATTATGGTGTTTTCTCGCATTAGCGGCAGCATTGCCACACTGTATACTTTGCGGTTACTAAAGCTAAATAACTCACCTATTAACTCAGAGTCTTGGCTTAATTTTATTTCAATTGGATTATCATATAGTTGGCGCACCGGTTCATCGGAAGCAAAGTACTCTAGATTTTCAAATTCTAGTTGTCCATAGATATCGGCAACCAGTTGCTGTGTCTTTTGATTATTATCAACGAGTTTTAATTCAACCAGCTCAAGCTCTAGTTTTGTACATAAATCGGTCAGTAGACGACTAAATAGAGTCAATAGTGAGGTTGACTGCAGAAAATACAATTCAAGTTGATAAAACTTTTCTTGGGTTGATTGATTATGTTTGGCTTTTTTAATTAGGTCTGACAGGGTCGCGCTTAGCTCTTGATTGTGCTTTTCTTGTTCCGAGATGGGAAGATGACTAATATTTTCAAATCGAGACATTGGAACCATGGTTAGATTTAAATTGAAGACAACTAACTTAAGTGTGGCACATATATTAGAAAACATCGGTTTTTTTGTGCTGTGTTAAGCAATTTTGAGAATGAGTTCAATTATTTTAAATTTACTGGGTTATTTACTTCTATACTATAGATAGATGAGATTGAAAAAAGATAGATGAGATTCAAACGGCATGCTTTTAGAGTCATTCGAGAAGGACTCTCAATTATTGGCTATGCTTTCTACTCTTTGGACGCCTTCTGCCTTTAGAAGGATTTGTTCAGCTCAGTAATTAATGCAAATTTTAAGGTTTATTTTGTGACTAAAAAGTCTAACGAAGAAGTTAAATGGTCTTCTGAACACGAAGTGCGTAACGAAAATGAGCGGCGGGTGAATAACGACCGTCGTCAGTATAACGGACGTAGTGTTACGGTACCTAATATGCGTTCAGGGGTAGATCGTCGCTCGGGGGTTGACCGTAGGAAAAAGGTTCGTCTGACAATTACCGGGCGAGCAATGGATGTTTAGCCCTTGCTAAAAGATAGCTCCCTCTGATAAAGACTACTTGCATAGGTAGTGGTTGTTTTGTTAGTATTAACTCTGTTGAGGGTAACCAAGCCAAAAAGTGGTCGCGTTGACAGAGTATTAGAATCAGGAACATGATATAGGCTTCCAATCGATTGATTGTTTTTGAGTTTTTAATCCATGTATTTTCTCCACTAGAAAACTCACTGTTTTTCGCGCTTAATTAACTGTTTCTCTGCTGATTATTTGATCGCAGGGGTGTGATTATGAATGGTTTTAATAGGGTTATTGCCATTAGTAAATGGTGATTGATGTTATTAGAGTGGTTTATATTCAAATAATCTGCAGTGAACTTGGTTACTCTCATCATTTTAATTATTCGTTCTATTTTAATTATTCGCTCGCTTTACCTCCTCTAACCATTTGTTTCTTATCAACTTTTCATATGAAGGACAAGGTGGTATGGTGAGGTAATCAATAAGTTAATTACCTACGGTTAAGCGCTATGGCTTTCTTTGTACAATATAGTCAGGAACTTCTGATTTTTAGTTGCTTGGTACTGGTTGTTGTCATTATCAAATTATACTTGGGCGGTGGTCGTTCAATGAATGAGCTTGTTGAACAGGCTCAAAGAGAGCAGAGTTCGCAGATTGAACAATTATTTGAAAAGCAGCAAAAAGCGATTGACGATAAATTTATGCGAAGTCAATCAATGCTTTTTGAGTCTACCGCTAATGCGAGAGAGAGCCAGTTACGATCATTGGAGGAGCTTCGGTTAACCCTAGAAAAGCGCTTTGCTGATACCGAAGGGGCATTAAACGAGCGAATGCAGTCGTTTAATTTAACAATGGTTGAGCGGTTTGAGCAGTTGAAGTTGCAATTATCAAGCTCGATTTATGAAGGACATGAAAATCTTTCTAAAAATGTTAATCAACTGACTGAAAAAAACACTAAGAATATCCAAGATTACCAGCGCATAACCACTAGCAGCCTAACTGATAACGTTCGCAAAGGAATACAAGACATTAAGTCTGAGCTAACTAATAGCACTAAACAACAGAATGAAACCGTTGGAAATGCTATCAATAACCTATCAGAAACAACGGATAAGCGGTTGTTGGATATTAGCCAGCAAGTTGAAAAACGTTTATCTGATGGTTTTGAAAAAACCAACCAAACCTTTAGTGACGTCGTTAAGCGTCTTGCATTAATTGACGATGCACAGAAAAAAATCACCGAGCTTTCGAGTAATGTGGTTAGCCTTCAAGAAATTCTCAATGATAAACGCTCGCGCGGTGCTTTTGGTGAAGTTCAATTGCAGTCTTTGGTTAGTAACATTATGCCGGATAGTCATTACCAAATGCAGTATAAGCTGGATAATGACAAGGTGGCAGACTGTATTTTGACGCTCCCTGAGCCTACCGGCCAAATAGCGATTGACGCGAAATTCCCGTTGGAAAGCTATAAGAAAATGACCGATATTTCAAACGCAGAGGTAGACCGAGCAACTGCAGCCAAGCAGTTTTCAAAGGACATAAAAAAACATATTTCTGACATTGCACACAAATATATTTTACCCCCACAAACTGCTGATGGAGCGGTAATGTTTATTCCGGCAGAGAGTGTTTTTGCGGAAATTCACGGCCATTACCCCGAATTAGTTGAGTATGCATATGCATCAAAGGTTTGGTTAGTATCTCCTACAACACTAATGGCTATACTGACGACAGCTACAGCGGTCATAAAAGACGAACAAACACGAAAGCAAGTGCATATTATAAAGGAGCATCTTGCGGTACTTGGTAAGGATTTTGGCCGTTTTCAGTCAAGAATGGACAAATTATCGTCCCATATAGGGCAGGTTTCTAAAGATGTCGATATGGTTCATGTTTCTGCAAAAAAGATTACTTCTCGTTTTGAGAAAATTGAGCGAGTAGAAATGACTTCCGAAGAGTCATTAAATTTAAGCGAGCCAGCTCCTCAATCATAAAGTGCCAACCACGCAACCATAAATGGCGCTTGGTTAGAGATCGACGTATTCGGTTTTATATAACCAAATACAGGCTTTTTGTTATTTGAAATATTATTTGGCTATATCGCGCTGAAAAGCCTTAGCTATTTGTACTAAAAATGCCAACTAGACCTCAAAATCCTCAGTAGAACCCGCAAAATTAAACTATATTTATAGTAGAAGAGTAAAACCAGTCGGTTACCAAATAATTACTATAAAGCCTTGTCGCTAAACCTTGTAGTTAAACCTTATTGAGGTGGAAAGATTGTCAATACCTAGCCAAATTGAAGAAAAACTAAACGTACTATCCGTCAATTACGAAGCGATCACTGCCGAAAAGTGCGGTGATATTTATGAAACGGAAGGAAAAAAAGACCATCCATGTAAGCGATTATTACGCAGCGTGGGTTTTAAATACGAATCGCAAGTCTTCCTAGCGGTGTTGCCACATGAATATTACCTAAATTATAAGGCGCTTTCAGAGGTTTTGGGATTTGAGCCAAAAGTACTTGATTCGGAGGCTATGAACGATATTTTTAATGGCTGCGACGATCAGTGTTATTCACCCATTGATGGTCTGTTTAACCTGAAAATAATTATTGACCCGATCGTGTTAGACATGCCTGAAATTATTATTGAAAGTGGAAGCCAAACTACACAACTCAAGCTTGATAAAATTGCCGGCAATCTATTGTTTCAAGAGTGTGATGCTTTGCCTTTTGCGACCAGCCCCGAAGAGTTATTTGCTGGACGCGACAAAACCGATAAAGTAAACGATATTGATTTGAGCTTTACACCAACAAGAATGAAGCAACGAGTTGATGAGACCTTTGATTTACCTGCAATGCCCGATATTGCGCAGGACATTATGAAACTAAGAGTCGACCCTAGCGCCGACGCTAATAAACTTGCCAAAATAGTGGCAAGGGACCCATCTCTAGCGGCACAGGTGATAAGTTGGGCTAGTTCGCCCTATTATGGTTATCAAGGCAAAATTGACTCCATTGAAACCGCTATTGCACGTGTTCTTGGCTTTGAGTTAGTTATGAACTTAGCACTAGGCATTTCAATTGGAAAATCCTTGAACATTCCTAAAGAGGGTCCACTTGGTGTAAAGGAGTTTTGGAAGCAGTCTATTTATACCGCAAGTCTAGCAGAGAAATTATGTCGGGCTATGCCTATTAAACAGCGCCCAGAAAGAGGTTTAATCTACCTAAGTGGTTTGTTGCATAACTTTGGCCATTTGTTACTAGGCCATATATTTCCTCCTCAATTCAAACTTATCAATGAAGCAGTATTGTGTAATCCTCATATATCTATCGAAGATGTAGAGTTTTACATTCTAGGCGTAAGCCATGAAGAAATCGGTGCCTGGTTGATGCAAAATTGGCACATGCCCGATGAACTGATTGTGGCTGTCCATCGTCATCACCAAGAGGAGTTCTGGAGTAAACATGCAGTCTATTCTAATATTGTATTGGTAGCTAACCGGTTACTTAAACAAATTGATATTGGTGATTCTGTGATTACAGATATTCCGGAGTCCACGTTAGAATTACTAGCGCTCGAAGTTGAGGATGCAAACTCTGCATTAGAAGACATAAAGAGCGAGTCTGAGTCACTTGATATGATGGCGAAACAGCTCGTCGCCTAAACAGGTTAAAAATAGAAGATTTAAGAAGCGACCAAATGGTCGCTTTTTTTTTATTGAATAGTGTAACGTCTGTAAGGTTAAAGGCTAAATAAAGGGGATTTTGTGATTCAATTAGCTTAACTGTGGAAGGGTTCAGTTGCTATTCAGTCTCATCGCTTTAGTATGAGCTTTAATACTTGAATATAGTCTGTGTTGGTTGAATATTGAAATCAAACCACAGGCTTAATTTTCAGTTAATCCAACGAGAGTTGCATGGTATAGTTAGCGCCAATTAGCTTGTAGCATCTTAACAATCAGGAATGACGAGTCAATCGATGAAAAAATTAGTGCTAAGCCCCTTGTTGGTTTTATTATTTATTGTTTGTGGGATGTTTTCTGCGGCCGCCGCTCAATCCGACAAAGATAAAAAAAGCAAACAACCTCAAAAATATGAGTGTAAATTGATTAGCCGAAACGCCGCTATTAATCAAGCCAAACGAAAGGTTGAAGGCAAGGTAGTAGGGGTTCAGTTTAGCGACCGAGGCAGCCGATCAGTGTATCGAGTAAGAATGCTTGTTGATAAGAAAAGAGTAAAAACACTATCAATAAACGCTTGTCGGTAACGGCAGGTAAGTTAGGGAATAAAAGATGAAAGTTTTAATTGTTGAAGACGAAAAACTGATAAGAGAAAACCTGGTCAGCTCCTTTAAGGCAAGCGGCTTTGCCACAGAATCTGCAGCCAACGGTGAAGATGGACTATTTTTGGCTGACGAGTACCCCATTGATTTAGCGGTTGTTGATATCGGTTTACCGGGAATATCGGGTTTGGAGCTAATTGCTAAACTTCGGGAAAGCGGGAACGTTGTACCGGTTATTGTATTAACCGCTAGAGATTCATGGCAAGACAAGGTTGAAGGGCTTTCAACCGGTGCTGATGATTACATGGCAAAACCCTTCCAGTTTGAAGAGTTACTGGCACGTTGTAATGCATTACTGCGCCGAACCGCTGGTTTTGCTTCACCGGTTTTGGAATTTGCAGACATTAAACTAGACACTATGGCACAAAGTATCAGTAAAGCTGGCAAGCATGTAGAGCTTACGGCCTATGAATATAAAGTCATAGAATACCTCTTTATGAACCCCAAAAAAGTTGTTTCTAAATCTGAACTAACGGAGCATATTTACGATCAAGATTTTGACCGTGATAGTAATGTTTTAGAGGTGTTTGTTGGACGCTTGCGTAAAAAAGTTGATCCTAATCAGGAGCTTAAACTCATTCAAACGTTGCGAGGCCAAGGCTATCGACTTAATCCAGATTTAGTTGATTAATGTTGTCGATATTTGAATATTTTGAGTTGAAGTCTTGGTCACTCAAACAGCGATTAACCGTGGTAAGTTCGGTGATACTGTTAGTGGCTTTCAGTATTATATTTTTTGCAACTCAATCAGCCTACAAAACCGCCAGTAAGAATCGCTTGCAAGAGAGTATGACAGCGCAGGTTTATGCGTTGATGGCGGTTGCAAATGATGATCAGGGACAGATATTCATACCGGATATTTTAAGAAACGAGCGGCTTGAGAATTTGAGTTCAGGGCTAGTTGCCTACGTTTTAGATGAAAAAGGGCTGCTAATATGGCAGTCGCCTTCGAGTGAGCTATTTCAATCGCTTCCGGATATCACCCACCCGTTTTCTATGCAGAAAATAACCACTTCAGATTTTGAAGGTCGTAAAATGTTTTGGGTCGGTGAATCGGTAATTTGGGAGCATCATGAGCAATTAGAAAAGGTGTATTATTTCATCATTGGAGAGAAACAGTCTATTTTGTACTCAGCGGTTAATGAGTTTAAAACTGAAATTCTTGCCTGGCTTTCTATTTCCGGTTTACTACTACTGATTGTTTTCGCTTACGCTCTTAACCAGACGCTCATGCCACTTAAAACCGCCCAAACTCAAATTGAGCTGGTTAGAATGGGGGAGGGGGCAGCAGTAGAAGGTGATTTTCCCGAAGAGTTAATTCCTTTGACGTCAAGTATAAATCAACTTTTGGACAGTGAAGCGCGACAAAAAAATAGATTTAGAGATAGCCTTGGAAACTTAGCCCACAGTTTAAAAACACCGCTAGCAATATTAAAAGGCGAAGTGGATAAGCAAGAAATTGACGATCAAGACCACGTAATGCGTGACCAAATCGAAAGAATTAACGATATAGTTAAGTATCAATTAAATCGTTCTGTTATTTCTTCAGGGAGAACCTTGGTAAAAACTTGCGCGGTTGAACCTGAGGTATTGAAGATTGTCGATGCGTTAAGAAAAGTTTATCAATCGAAAGAAGTCGCCATTCAATACAGAATTGCTAGCGATACAGTTTTTCCAGGTGATGCGGGTGACTTATTAGAACTGGTTGGTAACTTAGCTGAAAATGCCTGCAAATGGACCAAGTCCGTTGTAGTTGTCTCGGTTAAGCATAAGGAAGGAAGTTTTTGTCTTTATGTTGATGATGATGGCCCTGGAATCGCGTCGGAAAACCGAGAATCTATTCTTAATAGAGGCAAACGTCTCGATCAAAGCACTGAAGGGCAAGGCCTTGGTTTATCGATTGTTATGGATATTATTAATAACTATCGCGGTGATATTGTTATTGAAGATAGCGCTCTAGGCGGCGCACTTTTTAAAGTTATGATCCCACTCGACTCTTAATGCGAAAGATCATTCATGTTGATATGGACTGTTTCTATGTTGCTATAGAGCAGCGCGATGACCCTCATCTAAGTAATTTACCCGTTGCTGTAGGCGGAAGCTCTGAGCGACGCGGCGTAATTGCAACTGCAAATTATGAGGCCCGAAAGTACGGCGTTCATTCTGCGATGCCATCGGGTTATGCCCTTCAATTGTGTCCTGGTTTGATCATTGTTAAACCCAAAATGCAGAAATACAAAGATGAGTCTAAAGTGATTCGTCGAATTTTTCACGACTATACGGATCTTGTTGAGCCGCTATCACTGGATGAGGCTTATTTAGATACGACTCAATCAACCCAATGTTATGGCAGTGCTACTTGGATAGCTCAGGCTATCTGTAAAGATATTCTTAGTAAAACTGGTTTGACTGCCTCTGCCGGGGTTTCTACCAGCAAGTTTTTAGCAAAAATCTGCAGTGATTGGAATAAACCTAATGGTATTAAGGTGATCGGGCCAGGTGATGAAATCGATTTTATTGACAAATTACCAGTAAAAAAACTGCATGGTGTTGGTAAAGTTATGACGTCAAAACTTGAATCGATGGATGTATTTACCTGCAAAGAGTTGCGCAAACTCGAGTTGGCAAAACTAGTTAAACAATTTGGAAAACAGGGCAAGTATTTATATGATTTATGTCGAGGCGTCGACGAGCGAAAGGTCAGTTCGGATTCGGTGCGAAAATCGATAAGTGTTGAGAATACATTTTCTAATGATATTGATAGCTGGCAACAATGTGAGTCGGCGCTGTTTGAATTGGTTTCAGATCTCTCACGTCGAATTGAAGCAGCTGATAGTGAGCAAAAAATACATAAGGTTTACGTAAAGGTAAAACTAGCCAATTTCACCCAACATACCGCTGAGTCAATTTCGACGGGACTCGATTTAAAACTGCTGGTGGCTCTTTTGAAAAAATTAAGAGAGCAGTATCCATCACCACTCAGATTACTTGGGGTTGGGGTACGATTTCCAGAGCCTAGAAAAATGGTATACGCCAAACAGATGGATATACCATTTTGAGAAACGACTTTTACGTCTTACTCTTTATTGAAGTCTAGCCGCGCCGTCTAATCTAATCACTGAGCCGTTTAGCATTTGGTTGTCTGTAATATGTTCTACCATTTTTGCGAACTCTTCGGTTGTTCCGAAGCGTGATGGAAATGGAATACCCGCAGCAAGCTGCTCGCGTATTTCATCTGGAACATTAGCCATCATAGGCGTTTCAAACATACCCGGAGCAATTGCCATGCAACGGATTCCAGAGCGAGCAAACTCTCGAGCGAGCGGTAACATCATGCCTACAATGGCTGATTTTGTTGCTGAGTAAGCTACTTGTCCAAGTTGACCCTCATAAGCCGCTATTGAAGCGGTATGAACAATAACACCGGTTTCATTATTGTCGTCTGGTTGGTTGGTTTGCATATGCTTGGCGGCCGCTCTAGTTAATAAGAAAGTTCCCATTAAGTTTATATCAATAACCTTTCGGAAGTAGTCCGCTGGCATTGGACCCTTTTTACCAATTATTTTGCCTGCACCTAATACACCCGCACAGCCAACCGCTAAATTGATAGAGCCAAATTTGTTAGCCGCTGCATCTACCGCAGCGTCTACCTGCTCTTCTTGGCTTATATCGGTTTTAAAAAATGCGATTTGTTGTGGGTTGTTTGACTCAAGCTGCTTACCGATATCTTCGTTTATATCCAGTATTGCTGCTTTTCCGCCTTGCGATACTATTCGTTCAACTACCGCCAGACCAAGGCCTGACGCGCCACCACTAACCACCGCATGTGTATTTTTAAATGACATAAATAACTTTCCTAGATTGACTGAAAAACATTAATCAACAGTAAACACCCCAATAATAGCTAAAGGGCTTTAATAAGAGCCCGCTATTGTATCAGTATTTTACAGGAATTCTACAGAGCGAATGGGACAAGCTAATCCTTGTAACGTCTAGAATAGGGTTACAATGGTGAGGGTATTTATAGCTCTCTAGTGTTATTTCTAGAGAGCGCTTTTGTTGAGATTATCCAAAAATGCTCATTATCTGGGATGGATCGTCGTATCGATTGTTCCCTGGTTTTGAGGTTTTGTTGTTTCTCAAAAAGATCTCGTTGATATTTTCAATAGTATCGTCAAGTCGACAGCAGTCGTTTTCTTTTAACGATTCCATCATGCTGGACGCAAAATACTCATATTCGGTAGCCCAAAGATGAGGGTTGTTGGTGCTTTTCATGCGCCGGTTGATTCTACCAAGTATACCGTACAGCCTCGGTGCGTCGTGAGACTTGCAATATTCCTGAATCACCTCTTTCATCATGGTATATTGAGAACTGGTGATTTTTATAGCGTTCTTTCGGTCAAACTGCGGTTGCATTGACTTAAGAATGGTCGGGATTTGCTGAACTGACATAGTTTCAACTCCTTTGAAGATTCCCAATTAGTAGATACTTCAACTTCAATATAGATTAGTTAAGCCGAAATGTACAATGGATAGAATGAAAAAATCTCAAAAAGCAATTTTTATAGTAATAATTAATCTATCAGTTCACTTTTTATCGGCACAAGTCTTGTTTGAAGACATGGAAGCGTGCGTGAAGTCGATGGTTGTGAACGCAAAAGATAGCCAAACCGTTAAAAGCATCCGCGAGGTTTGTAAAAGTAAGGTCCTAGACAAAGCGTCTGAATTACCCGATGAGCAATTGGACGAGCAGTCGAAGATTCAAAAACGGATAAGAAATGAAAAGCTGACGGAATCAGTGCCTAGTGTGATAACCGCCCACAAGCGCAACTATATGTTGCCATTTACCTACGTCAATGAGCCCAACTTATCACCGTTTGCTGCGGAACTTGGTGATAAACCCCTTGATAAGCTAGAAGCTAAGTTTCAAATGAGTTTCAAAGCTCCAGTCTTTTCAGACATATTGACTAAAGAAGATCGAGTCTATTTTGGCTTTACCATTCAGTCCTATTGGCAAGTATATAACTCGGATTTGTCCTCTCCCTTTAGAGAAACTAATTATCAACCGGAAATCTTTTACGCGTTACCCAATAATTGGCAAATAGGTGAATGGAAGAATAGGGCGTTAATTTTTGGTGTTGAACATCAATCTAACGGTCAGACGCAACTATTTTCACGTAGCTGGAATCGTGTTTACGCGAATTTCATTTTTGAAAAAGACCGTTGGGCACTTTCGCTTAAACCGTGGTATCGCTTGCCGGAGAAAAAGAAAGAACAACCGAATGTCGCCCAAGGGGATGATAATCCAGATATTGAACGGTTTATGGGAAATTTCGAGGTAACCGCTGTCTATCAGTGGGATGATCAGAATTTCAGTATGATGTTTCGTAATAACTTACGTTCTAATAACCGAGGCGCGGCGCAACTGGACTGGACGTTTCCTATGGGCAAACGTTTTAAGGGGTACGTGCAATACTTCAACGGTTACGGAGAAAGCCTGATTGATTACAACCATTCAATTGAGCGTTTTGGTGTCGGCATTTTACTCACCGATTTCTTCTAGCGAACCGGTCGCTCTGTGCAATTTTTAACCGTTTGCGGTTTTTCAATAAAACATATTAACAAATTGACGCTCAAAGCTTGTTTACTAGTAGGCTTTTGTGGTTCTATTGAGCGTTTAAAGTCGTGCCAGTATGAATTGGCTCGATAGGATTATAACAATTACAAAGGTAGACAAAAGCATGGCAACTCAACGTGGTGGGTTTAGTTCTAGATTGGGCTTTATTCTTGCAGCTGCAGGCTCGGCGGTAGGCTTAGGAAACATATGGAAATTTCCTTTTGAAGTCGGACAAGGCGGTGGAGCTGCCTTTGTCATGATGTATCTCTTCTTTTGTTTCGTTCTGTGCTTCCCGGTTATGGTAGCGGAAATAGCTATTGGGAGAAAAACCCAATTGAACCCCGTAGGCGCCTTTAAGGCCTTGGGTTATAAGAATTGGGCAATTGTTGGCTATTTAGGTTTAGCTAGTGGCGTACTTATCTTATCTTTCTATAACGTAGTAGCAGCGTGGGCATTTGGTTATTTCGTCGAAATGCTACTGGGCCATTTTGATATTGGTAGTCGATTTGGCGAATTCACAGCCGATTGGATAACTGTGGGATCTTATAGCATTATATTCATGCTAGGAACGGCTTATGTCGTATCTAGGGGGGTCTCCAGCGGAATTGAAAAAGCAGCAAAAATTTTGATGCCAACGTTATTTATAATGATCGTCGCACTAATTATTTACGCTCTTACTCTACCAAATGCGATGGAAGGAATTAAATTCTATCTCGTACCAGATTTCAGTAAAATTACGGGTAACGTTGTTTACTCTGCGTTAGGTCAGGCATTTTTTAGTCTTTCGTTAGGTATGGGAGCGCTTATAACTTACGGTAGCTACGTTTCAAAGAATGACAATATTGTAAGTTCAGCGGCGTCTATAACGCTGATGGACGTCGGTGTTGCAACGTTAGCCGGTCTTCTGATTTTCCCAATTGTGTTTTTTCAAGCCAATGGTGACCAAGAGGTTCTTGGCGGACTACTAAAAGGTGGAGAAGGCCTTATTTTTGAGTCTCTTCCCGCAGTATTCGAGTCGTTGGGATCTACACTAGGCGTTGTGATAGGGGCTCTATTCTTTCTTTTGTTATCGTTCGCAGCTTTCACTTCGACCATATCTTTACTTGAAGTACCTACGGCGTATGTTGTCGATCAACACAAAATTAGCCGCAGTAAAGGCACATGGCTTGTAGCTGTTTTTATTTTCCTTGTAGGAATTCCATCAATGTTATCGGCTGGAGCCGTTGACTGGTTATCAAACTTCATTACCTTAGAAGGAGCTGGAGATAAGAGCTTTATGGGGTTTGTCGCACTTATAGCTAGTGATACATTCCTACCGCTAGGCGGCTTTTTAATTGCAGTGTTTACCGCTTATGTTTGGAAAAAAGAGAATTTCAATATGGAAATGGCCAATGGTGACGAAGAAATAAGAGGTAGTTGGTTACAATCATATGTCGACATCGCAATTGGATATATTTGTCCTCTATTATTAGGTACCATTTTTATCATTACCGTCCTGGATAATTTTATGGGTATAAAAATTCTTGAAATGGTACTCGGCTAAAGCATTTTCATTCATTTGATATTTTGAGAGCCACGTAATTAGGTCTTTGATTACGTGGCGATAATACCGTCGAGACTCAAAAGGGGTTATGAGTGGCTAAGAAACACATTTATCGAACTCGATTGCTTTTCGCTTTAATCGTCCTGCCCCTTATATTTTCTTGTTCAAGTGATAAAACGACTCCAAAAGAAGATGTGGTCGTCGAACCTTTCCCATCAACCTATCTTCCTGAATCAAAAGAAAGTTATGTCATCGAACATGCTACGGTTCTTACCGGCACCGGAAAGCAACTCGAAGATGCTGATGTTTTTGTTGAGAATGGAAAAATAAAACTGGTAGGACAAAACTTCTATGTACCGGCTGACGTAAAACGTTATGACGGCAATGGCAAGTGGGTAACCCCAGGTTTAATCGACGTACATTCACACCTTGGCGTTTATCCTTCACCTAGTATTGAAAGTTCACAAGATGGTAACGAAATGACTAACCCCGTTACTGCAGAGGTGTGGGCGGAGCATTCCGTGTGGACTCAAGATCCGGTTATGAAATTAGCCTTAGCTGGCGGCGTAACAACTTTTCAAGTTCTTCCCGGTTCTGGGAACCTCATTGGCGGACGGGGAGTGACACTTAAAAATGTTCACTCACTAACGGTACAAGGAATGAAATTTCCTGGGGCGCCGCATTCCTTAAAGATGGCGTGTGGAGAAAATCCCAAGCGAGTTTATGGGGAGCAGGGTATTGCGCCGTCAACTCGAATGGGAAATGTTGCCGGTTACCGTAACGCCTGGATTGAGGCGCAAGCGTATCGGTTGGAGTGGGATGATTATTTAGAGCAAACGGCTAGCGGAGAAACGGCAGAGCAACCTCAACGAAACCTTAGGCTTGAAACCTTAGCTGAAGTTTTGCGTGGAAATATTATGGTTCATAACCACTGTTATCGCGCTGAGGAAATGATGATTATGATTGATTTAGCCCGTGAGTTTAATTATGAAATTGCGGCGTTTCACCATGCTGTCGAAGCATTTAAAATCACTAAAGAACTAGCCGCTGCAGATATATGTGCGGCTGTTTGGGCTGATTGGTGGGGATTTAAGCACGAAGCCTATGATCATGTTAAAGAAAATGCGGCAATGCTTGAAAACGCAAAAGCCTGCGCGATTATTCACTCTGATTCAGAAATTGGCATACAGCACCTTAATCAAGAGGCTGCTAAATCGATGGCGGCGGGCAACAAAAATGGCCTAGAGCTGGAACCAAAACATGTCATTAATTGGATCACATCAAACCCAGCAAAAGCGATAGGGGTGGACAAGTTGACCGGTAGTTTGCAAGAAGGTCTAATGGCGGACATGGTGATTTGGTCAGGAAACCCTTTCAGTATCAAGTCGAAGGTAGAAAAAGTATTTATAGATGGTGTCCTACAGTTTGATCGCGAAAGCACAAGACGAAAACAGTTGAGTGATTTTGATATTGGGATCCTTGACCCGGAGGGCAACCGATTATGAGTTTAGTCCTTGGGCATTTAAGACCTAATCGAATCAGCTCTGGATCACTTATTACGATGTTGTTCGCATTAGTCGTTATGACTTTCGCACCTAATTTATTGGCAGAAGATATTTTAATCAAGAATGCCAAAATTCATACGGTAAGCGAGCAGGGCGTTTTGCTACAAAGTGACATTTATATTAGCGACGGATATATAATGAATGTCGGTAAAAGTCTCTCTCCGACTGGCAACTACAAGGTAATAGATGCCACTGGAAAAACTGTCACTCCGGGGCTTTCAAACCCCATGACACAACTAGGGTTAGAGGAAATTTCTGCAGCACCCAGTACCGTTGATTATGCAACGGAAAATAAGCGTCATACCGCATCTTTTGCAATTTACCCGGCTATCAATATGTATTCAACTCTAGTTCCCCATAATCGAATCAATGGTTTAACGCGGGCAATTGTTCAGCCTTTAAGCCCGGACAATGTATTTCAAGGTAGTGGTGCGTCTATCGCGCTGGTTTCTAACGAGAGCGGTTTGCTAAAAGAGAGCGTCGCACAGTTTGTCAATTATGGAATTGCCGGAAGTGAAGCGGCGGGTGGCTCGAAAGCTAGTGCTTACGCGGTAATTGATAAGGCATTAGAAGAAGCAAACTATCTGCGAAATAATCGAACCCGTTATGAGCCTGGTTTTGATTGGCACTTTTCGCTAAGTGTCGATGATTTAGATGCGCTTAAGCCTGTGTTAGAACGTCAAATTCCGATGGTCGTCTCTGCTAACCGGCGTAGTGATATATTGCAGATGGTTAAGCTTGCAGATAAACACAGTGTGAATATAATCATTGCTGGAGCAGCAGAGGCTTGGACCGTTGCTGATCAATTAGCCAGAGCTAAAATACCGGTGATGTTTGACCCAATGCAAAATGTTCCAGCATCATTTGACTCGCTTGCGGTTCGTCTGGATGCTGCTGCAATATTGAGCGAGGCCGGTGTTGAGTTAATTATTGGTTTCGCTTCAAGTCATAATGCATACTTGGTTAGGCAATCAGCGGCAAATGCAGTGGCAAACGGACTTTCCGAAGACAAAGCGCTAGAGGCTCTGACTATAAATCCGGCTAAGTATTTTGGTATCGAAAATTATGGTCGTATAGCTATCGGTATGGAGGCCGATCTTGTCATTTGGGATGGTCCTCCTTTTGAAATAACCTCTAGTGCTGATGCCGTTATAATTAAAGGAGAAGAGCAGCCAATGGTTTCTCGTTCGACACGGCTTAGGGATCGTTACTGGCAGCCAAGTAGCAAAAAGACAACGGCGCAGTCAGATAATAGTGACAAAGAAAAGTGACAGGAAAGAGCGGTAAGTTTGAGCGTCAAGCAAGAGCAACAAGCGAAAGCGTCAAGTAAAAGCAACAAGCTTACTAACTAATTATTAATACGTATAATTTATATTCTAATTCAACAATAACAAAAAAATAGGAATCACATGAGTCAATCTAAATCCTCACCTACCTTACTCGATGCCCTAATACCGATATTATCGATAATCGTCATGTTAGCTGCCTCGGTTTATTTTTATGGGCCAGACTCGTCCTACGGAGCCAATCAGATTGCTTTGATTCTTGGTACCGCGATAGCGAGTATTGTTGGTTTTAAGAATGGCTATACTTGGAAAGAGATCGAGTATGGTATTTCGCAAGGTGTATCAACAGCCTTTGGTGCAATACTCATATTAATGATGGTTGGTTCGTTGATTGGCGCCTGGATTATATCGGGTACCGTACCGACCATGATTTATTTTGGTTTACAGTTGTTAGACCCCAGCATTTTTTATATGGCTGCATGCCTTATTTGTGCGATGGTTTCTATTAGTATTGGTAGTTCGTGGACAACCGCGGGGACCGTTGGAGTAGCATTAATAGGTATTGCTGTCGGCTTGGAAATGTCACTTGCTATAACTGCAGGAGCAATTATTTCTGGCGCTTATTTTGGTGATAAGATGTCACCGCTTTCAGATACCACGAACTTAGCACCTGCAGTGGCAGGTACTGATCTGTTTACTCATATCCGTCATATGGTTTGGACAACGGTACCAAGTATTGTGATAGCTACCGTAATTTTTGCCATTATTGGATTTACCCAAGAGTCTAGCCAAAAGCCTGCTGATTTGGGCAATACCATCGCTATTTTAGAGCAGGAATTTAATATTAGTTTTTGGGCCTTGCTACCACTTGCTCTAGTATTGTTTCTGGCCTTTAAGAAGGTCCCAGCGTTCTTGACGCTACTAATCGGTTCATTAGTTGGTGGTATTTTTGCTGTTATTTTACAACCAGCGTTACTTGAACGAACGGTTGAATCGTCTCGTTATTCCTGTGAACCGGTCAGCGTTGAAATGGCTAAATCCTGTGAAGTTGCTAAGGTAGAGTCTGTTAACAATGTTCTCACCGCAACTGTCAATTACACCGATAGTTCAGATTCAAGTCAATCGTTATCAGTTGCCCTAAGTGGCGGCGCATCTGATCAATTGATATCAACTAACCAAGCTGGCGAAAGTATTGAATTTGATTTTAGCGCCAGAAGTACCGCTACGAATATGTTGGATGGTGTGTGGAGAGCTTTGTTTAGTGGTTATCAATCTAACACCGGTGATGAGTCTGTTGATAGTTTGCTAAGTCGTGGCGGTATGGCCAGTATGATGAATACAATTTGGTTGATTCTAACCGCATTAACATTTGGCGCCGTTCTAGAAACTACAGGGTTACTAAAACGAGTTGTTGAATCCATTTTATCGCTGGTGAAGGGAACGGGCTCTCTGGTGTCAGCGGTTATTGGGACCTGTATTACGACTAATATTATTGCGGCGGATCAATATATAGCAATTGTTTTACCCGGAAGAATGTTTAGGGCTGAATTTAAGCGGCGACAATTAGCGGCCAGAAACCTTTCACGTACATTAGAAGACAGTGCAACAATGACATCGCCGTTAATTCCATGGAATACCTGTGGTGTATATATGGCTGGTGTTCTTGGAGTGCCCACTTTAGTTTATCTTCCGTTTTGTTTCTTTAATATTATGAGCCCGGTAATATCAATAATATATGGTATTACTCATTTCAAAATCACTCGTATAGACGAAACACAACAAGTTTCGGATTAATTTTATGAAAGAACTATATTCACTGCTCGGTAATTCACAGAAATTAGATGGCGGCGCTATGTTTGGAAATGCGCCTAAAGCTATGTGGCGTAATTGGGTGACGGTTGACGATGAGAATCGCATAGATCTTGCCTGTCGTTGTTTGTTGGTTAAAGAAACACTAGCAAACGGAGAGCAGCGTAATATCCTGTTTGAGGTTGGAGTCGGCGCTTTTTTTGAGCCCAAAATGAAACAACGTTTTGGCATTGTGGAGTCCAATCATGTGTTGCTGGATTCGTTACAGGCCATCGGTCTTACTCACGAATCCATTGATATTGTGGTTTTGTCTCATTTGCATTTCGATCATATTGGCGGTCTGTTAAGCCAGTGGGAAGAAAACACTGACCCTAAATTGCTTTTCCCGAATGCAGACATCATTGTAGGGGAGAAAGCATGGAAGCGAGCAATGCAGCCCCATGCAAGAGACAGAGCTTCGTTTTTACCGGTACTGATGAGTATGTTGGAGCAATACCCTAAACTTCATATCGTTGATGGTAGCACCCACCCGCTACTAGGAGATGATTATTGCTTTCATTATAGTGACGGCCATACCCCCGGAATGATGCTAACTGAAATAGCAATGCCCACAGGGCCTATTGTTTTTTGTGCAGACCTAATTCCAGGAAGTGCATGGGTTCATGTACCAATAACCATGGGCTATGACCGTTTTGCTGAATTATTAATTGACGAAAAACAAGCATTGTTAGCGGATTTAATAGACAGGGATGGACGCTTATTTTTTACCCATGATGCAAACCTGGCGGCCGGTAGGCTAGCCAAGAATGAGCGTGGGAAGTACTGTCTTAAAGAGGAAAAACCTAGTTTGGCGGGGCTAAAAGACTAACGTTAATCTACGAGCATTAGAGCACCCAATAAGCCGTTTTAAAAATATGGTGTAAATATTTCAAATTATTTCTGAACTAACTGGTAGCTTGAAGGTCATAGTATACAAGAAGACAATTTCCCTTCGGTTGTTAGTTAGGTCTCGGATGGTACTAGGTTTTAAGATTTATCCTAGTAACGGTATACCGACAAAGTTAAGCCACCAATTTGGTGGCTTTTTTTTTACCAAAAATCCACCTCTTTGTCTCAGAAGTATCTAATTTCCTTAAGCCTTTGTATTGTTTAACTTATTTGCTGAAATTTCTTGCAGACTGGTTTTAATGTTGGTCGTTCTAAGCTGATAGAAAAGTAAAGCTGAAGATGCTTAGCTTGAGCAGTGCTATTGATCATTTGATCGCTTTAACCTATTCTAATAGCAGCTAATTCAGCATTTTTGCAAATAGGTACCGAGAGATGGACACTCAAACCGTAAGAACTTGCACTGTTATGTTTGCTGATGTTGCCGGTAGTACCCGGTTATATGAGCAGCTAGGCGATATACTCGCCAATAGCATTATTTCAGAAGTCTTAGAGCTAATGCTCGATTCAACTAAAGCGTATTCCGGTACCGTTATCAAAACAATCGGCGATGAAGTGATGTGTCGCTTTGATAACGCTAATGATGCCGCTAACGCTGCGGTACATATCCAAGAAAAACTTCAATTCGGTAGTATTCAAGGCACTTATGTTTCGGTCAAAATTGGCTTGCATACGGGAGAAGCAATCCAACATCTAGATGGTGATATCTTTGGCGATACGGTTAATTTAGCCGCTAGACTAGTAGGAATTGCTAAAGGGCGACAAATAATACTGAGCAAAAATACCCTTAATTCTTTAAATCCAGAATTGTCGATAAAGGTGCGACACTTAGACTGGCTGCAGGTAAAAGGAAAGTCTGAGCCTATATCAATTAACGAATTGGTTTGGGAAACTGCCGGTGTTACACAAATGGTTTCATTTGATGCTTTGTACGATGAACTAAAACAAGAGCTAGTACTGCAGTGTAATGGCGTCAACTATTCGACGGATACTAATGGAAAAAGTGTCCAGTTAGGTCGTAGCGAAGAGTGTGATTTGGTTGTTGGTGAAGAGCTCGCATCGCGATTTCACGCCAAAATTCGAGGAAATCGAGGCCATTTTGTTCTTATGGATCAAAGCACCAATGGTACCTACGTTCAATCTGAGGATGGCAACATAAATTACCTGAGACGAGACGAGGTAGTGCTTGAGGGGAAAGGTAAAATTAGTTTAGGTTCACAAATATCCGGTGATAATAACCCTTGGTGGGTTAGTTACCAGATTAAAAGTTAACAAATAAGGATAAGTTGCGCGCAGCCGCAACTTAATCCAAGGTTGGACAAGCCCGTTTTTTAATGATTGCTATTTATAGGAAATATATTATCAGACGTGAAGAATGACGAGTGATTCTGGTCGTACCAATTTTTTGAAGACGAGTTTAGTCAATGTCACCCAATGATCTCGGTGAACCATCTAACTCAACTGTTTCATTAAATCCTAACTTCTCCTTCTTTTGTTTCAGTCGACGGCGCTACAAATCCATTTGCTCAAGTCACATCCTTGTTCTATATCGTGTTAGCAATAATTAGGTGACGACCAATGCGCATAAGATAAAGCTCCATCGCACTCTGGCATTGGGGGCAACGAACCGCTCTTTTTTGAACGGTTGGTTGAACCCGGATAATGACTTTTAAGACGAGTTGCAGTCGCATTAAAGCCTTTTTTGCATTGCCGTGTAGGAAACCGAAATCACGCGCTCGCCGAAAGCCTTTGGGAAGCACATGCTGTATCACTCGCCATAAAAATTCAATGGCTGGCTCGGTGATGGTTTCGAACTGTTTAGTGTCACTATTTTTATATTGAAAAGTCACGCGGTCATTGGTTAATGTGAGAATATTGTTTTCATTAATGACGCCACGATAAAGATAGCGTGCAAGATAGGTCAACGCACCATCGCCTTTCCCCACGAATTGACAATCGGCGTTCCATTCTTGCGGTGTTCCGATAGGCAAGTAATAGTTGGCTTTGCTCATTAACGCTATCAATTTCCCTCGGAACACTTGAGCCAGATTATCCGCCTTAAAAAGGTATTTACCTGACTTCTTTTGCCACCGAGTTTTGCCTTTATTTAAGCTGCCACCGGGCACTACAAAATGAACATGGGGATGGAAGGTTAAATTTTTTGAGTGAGTATGCAACACGCCAGTAAAGCCAGGGTTTTCTCCCAGCTTTTTGTCGCGCTCAAAAAACGAGAGCAAGGTTTCTTGTGCCGCTTGAAACATGGCTTGATAAGCCCAGCTTTGATGCGTCCAAACAAAGCGTCTTAATTGAGCCGGGAGTGTGAAGGTCACTAGATAGTAATTAACCGGCAATAACTTCTTCCGCTGCCGCTCTAGCCAATGACCATTGACCTGATGCTGACAAGCCGGACAATGTCGATGCCCACAAGACGGGTATAAGGTCGTATTTAAATGGCAAGTTCCACAATGATATAGCAGGGCACCGGCCTGAGGCGTATGGCAGCGAATGATTTGGTCAAGCGCCCGAGAGTGAACGTGCGTCATTCTGTCACCATAAGCTCGTTCAAAGTCAGCTCGATAGTGTTGGGCGATGGAGGCAAGATTAATCATCGTCTTGCTCCCGCCAGTTCACTTTAATCGAATCGACAATATCATTGAGCATTAGTGCGCTGTTTTGTGCGACTTCCTCCGTCATTCGGGTGTAGATTGCGGTAGTCTTCGGACATGCGTGGCCGAGGAACTTTTGAATAGAGCGCAAATTACAACCTCGTTCAAGCATGTGCGTAGCAATCGAATGCCTGAGCGTATGCACATGGACATTCTTACTAATTCCACATTCACCCGCGATAATCTTAATCGCCTTTTGAACGCCACCTTGATTCATGACCTTGGGCTCTCCGGCTTTAGTCAAAGAGCGTTTAGCGCAAGGAAAAAGCAATGTGGTATGGCGGTGGGTTTTCCAATAGCGGCGCAGTGCCAGTAATGTGGCTTGCGGTAATGGTACAAAACGGTCTCGTTTTGATTTAGTAAAGCGCACATGAACACGCATTAAATGACCATCGATATCAGCGACTTTCAAATGCAGCGCTTCGTTGAGGCGAAGCCCAAGGCTGTAGGTGGTCAAATAATAAACTTGGTATCTTAACTGATGGGTCGCATTGATGATTGCTTGAACTTCGCTTAACGATAAGACATCTTGAATCGTTTGTTGTTTGGGTGGTTTGACAATATTGACCCATTCCCACGGGCGACCTAAAACCAACTTGTAGAAATGCTGGAGTGCATTGCGAGCGATCTTCACACCACTCCATGATTTGTTTTTCACAAGATCAAGGAAGTAGTGTTTCAGTTGCTCAGTGGTCAGGTTGTCTGGGCAAACGTCAAAAAAATGAGCTATCTGACGAATACAGCGACTATAGCCATCAATGGTTCGGTCACTTTTTCCTTGTAAGGTTAATTCATTGAGGTAAGATTGATATAAATTATCGAAGCGAGCTTGTTCTTCTGGTTTCATGTGATTCTCCTAATATCATCCTCAAAATTGAAGATGTATTAGAAGTACAGTCGATCAGGGCTTTTTCTGCCGCAAAGCGGCTTCGTTCAACCAGAAGTTGCAAAATATTCTGGCAAAAGCGCCTGAATTTATGAATTAGGCGTTATGAATCATGAAAGCTCAGTTCAACATCCATGCGTTTGTGGAGAATACGGACAATTACGATTGAAGAGCTGGAGCTTTCTCTATA
>CAJQOL010000022.1 GCA_905479925.1 uncultured Kangiellaceae bacterium
ATGAAACACCAATAATCAGTATTAATGAAAACGACATAATACACATTAGATTGTATTGTTGACATTTCTTTTAAAGGCCACCCCCTCACAGGGTTGGCCTTTTTTATTGAATGAAGAGAATTGAAATTAGCCAAAAAATGATGGCAGTTCAGCAATGAGTTTTATGGTAGTTAAATTGGTTCAGGGGGCTCTTTATTAACGAGCTTGCAAAGTAGCAGTCATAAAGAGGCTGTTTAGATAAAGCAGAAAAAGTCTCGAAACAAAGCATTCAAGATTCAATGCGAGGGGGACTTGTTTTTATTTAAAGGACTGTGAATCTAGAATCCAGCAATTAAGCAGGCGCCATCTCATGCTGTACATAGCGCGAATACAAAGGGGTAACTGTAGTTGCTCAAACTTCATCTGACATTTTTGAAATTGAATCTAGACTTTGTCGTACGAGCAGACTTAAAGGTGATTCAAGAATCACAGATTATGATGGATCAGTTCGGTTAAACGTAGACGTTCTATAATAGTCTTAAAAGTTCCCAAAGAGGACGTTCTTTTGTTCCCTCTTCCCTCCGGGAGAGGGCTAGGGAGAGGGAAATTTTCTAGATAATTTAATCATTTCCAAATACCTATTTCGCAGCGCTTCGCTCTGACTGCGACATACTTTTGTTAGAAGACAACCAAAAGTAGGCGCTCTTAGGCGAAGTAATGCAAAAGCTTCTTTCGTTGAAAAGAGCTCGAATGGGAGTTTTTGTAGATTTCTATGACTTAAAGGTATATCGAAACTTTTGATAGCGTCCATCGGGTGGAAAAGAACTCGCCAAGGCTCAAACAGCTTTTCCACTATTCCGATGGACATGGGGCTGTCGGGTTGCTCGTAGCCACTGGGCAAATTCAAAACTAAGCACTTGCGGGCTTCGCTCGCAATCTGAGGGTAAACGCAATGTAATTACTCTCAAGTTAAAAAGTCTTAAATCGCGCTCGCCCAGTGCGTAACGTAAAGGGCATTTTTGCGTTCTTTTGTTGCTCTAGACAAAAGAATGTCGCAGTCAGAGCGAAGCGCTGCGAAACGCCTTTGACCTTAAGAATAGAAAATAAAAAAATGTCCGCTATAGATAAAAAGAAACCGGTATCTTCTACTCAACAATTTCCGCTTTAAAATATAAGCACGTACCGCTAAAGCTGTCGTTTTATCTATAGGAAAAACGTTCAATGTAAGGCTAAGTCGAAACCTGAGTTCCAACTTGTCTGTTTAGATTCGAGTTAATACACCTTAATCAATACACCTTAATCGTTCTAAATTTTCGCTCGAGTTCAGGTTACCAAACTATTTGTAATTCAAAAGTGGCCGCTGGCATCTCGCCTTTCTCGTTTCTTCCTTTGTTTGGCAGTCAATAACCTAATAATCAAACTTCTTAATCGCCTCTAGGCGACTAAATGTGCGAACTGCATCCGGCTGTTTTTCTGGTCTTCTTTTTAGAACCATAAATAATTTGTCGATATCATCGCAAGGTACAAATTTAGGGACCATTTTGTGCTTAATAACTTCGAAATACTGTTCCGCTATGTCAAATTTGAGATCCAGATCACCATCATCTCCCGGTGCACCGGTACCGTGACCAAAAACGTCGTGGCTCTCAAAAAATAGATAGCCCTCTGGATTCATAATATTAAAAATTTTCAGCATATAATCTTCGAAATTAATCGACAGCTTTTTATCGATGGTTGCATGATTAGCTAGTGAGAATACGACGTCGTACTTTTTGTCCGGATGAAACAAATAGAAATCATCGCATATAAACTCGACATTATTGATAGATAGGCTATCAGCCACGACTTTACCTATTTGACAGAGGTAGGGGTTGTACTCAAGGGCATCTACTTGTTTACAGTGATGGGAAACATATTGTGACATAAAACCGCTATTACTGCCTATATCCAAAACCTGCTGTTGGTCATTTAAATATTCATCAATATTGTAGGCCTGCATTCTTATTTCGTTAGGCTTGATACCGCTAATTCCAATAGTTTCAGCCCCTTGATATGCGTAGCCGTTGCAATAACTTGGTTTCCAATTGACGGTTTGTTGATATAGCAAAGAGAATACCTTTAGCTGGGTAGGCAATATGCTAGGTTTAACTAGAAAGCCATAGAGTAAATCGATGAATGTGAAATACATGCTAAATACTTCGAAAGGTTTTCCGTCGTTAAAGCTCTGCTTTTCTATGAGCTGAATTATTTGGTAAGTCATGGTTTCGTTATTATAATAATTAGATTGAAACTCTAGCCACGCATACTCTTCCTCAGGCCTCTCTTCAAGGCTATATAGGTCTTTCTCATAATGTTGCCGAGTAATTAATTCAAATATTTCTTTATCATTTTCTGCAAGGTTACGAAAAATAAAGAAGAACAACTGTGGCGTAGTTAGTAAGCTTTTTACTAGTGACGACCATTGCTGTTCAAAGTAAGCTAATTCTTCTTTGTCTTCACTATTCTTCCACTGTTCAAGCTTTCCTATTAGTTCTATATTACAGCGGCTATTCTTACGCTCGTCTAGTCGTGAAGCGATATTTTCTAATGTATTGATGAGTTCGATTCGTTCTAGTGTCATGTGAAAAATTAGTCCTTGTTGAGAATAAAACTATAGAATATTGCTCTTCTTCAAATAAAAAGCTCTCAATTAACGAAAAAATATTTCGATTTGATCGCAGATGTAATGAATTTCTTCCTTTGAGTGTTCGGGACTTATGGGTAAACTTATAATCTCGTTACTTAGAGTCGAAGCTAACTCTTTATCCATGAACTCTAATGCCAAATTACCTACAGCCTTTTGCTGATGTGCTGGGATTGGGTAGTGAATTTGGGTTGAGATACCCTTATCTAATAGAAAGCCCTGTAGTCGATCCCTTTGCTGGGTTGCTAATACATATTGATGCCAAACTGGCGTGCTGTCTGCAACAGTTACTGGACAGCGAATAGCGTCAATTTCCTTTAAACGCTCACCGTATATAGCGGCCAAATTTCGACGCTTTGAATTCCAACGCTCAAGTAAGTTTAGTTTTACTCTTAACGCGGATGCTTGTATTTCGCACATTCTACTATTGCTGCCTAATTGCGCGGCATTGTATGGTTCATCGAAACCGTAGTTAGCGATGGGTCTTATTCTTTCAATTAATGATTGGCTGGTTGAAGTGACGGCGCCTGCATCACCAAGAGCGCCGAGATTTTTTGCCGGGTAGAAGCTCCAAGCAGCGGCATTTCCAAAACTACCGATAGAGCGGTCTTTATAGCTAGCGCCATGAGCTTGCGCTGCGTCTTCAAGGAGCAACAAATTATTGTCATTAGCGATGCTTTCTAAAGCATCCATGTCACAAGGGTGACCATATAAATGAACGGCGATAATTGCTTTGGTCTTAGGCGAAATGGCATCAGCTATCTTTGTAACATCTAGGTTGTAGGTGTCAATTCTGCAGTCTATTGGAATCGGTGTTGCGCCAACTTTCAAAACCGAAAGCCAGGTAGCAATAAACGTGTGGGCGGGGACTATAACTTCGTCACCTTTTGCTATTCCCAATGCCTGTAATGCAAATTGTAAAGCGTCTAACCCGCAATTAACCCCAGCACAATAAACATTACCTACATAATTCGAGTATTCATCCTCAAAATGTTTTAGTTGTTTTCCAAAAATAAACTGTCCACTGGCGATCGTGGAAGCTACAGCAACGTTTATTTCGTTTTCACACTCAGAATGGAGCTTGGCTAAATTTTGAAACGCGACCTTCAATCTATTTCTCCTATCGCAAGCGCACGCGTAATTAAATATCGTAAGTCACTCAACAATACTCTTCACAAAAGGGGGAAGACTGGACCAATTAGTGACCAAGTATACTGATTTGTTAGCTAATTGGACAACATAATAAGTATTGGCATTACTTTTGTATTCACATTACTAGAATTAAAGTATTATAAAGTTCTTGTTATTCTAAACAGCAATCCGAAGTCTAATTGTCGTTCGGCCAGCAGTGTGATAAAAACTGAAATAGAAAAGTGTCATAGAAATAAGGTTAAGTCATGGTTATTATTGTAACAGGAGGGGCTGGTTTTATCGGTAGTGCGCTGATTCGTTACTTGATTCGCTTTACCGAATACACCGTAGTCAATGTAGACAAATTAACCTATGCCAGTCAACCTGAAGCACTGGAGTCGGTAGAAAGTTCTGAGCGATATATATTTTGTCAGCTAGATATAACAGACCATAAATCCGTTTTAGAGATTTTCGATCAATATCGGCCGAGCGCAGTATGTCATTTGGCTGCAGAGTCTCACGTAGACCGTTCTATCAGTGGTCCGTCAGAATTTATCCAAACGAATATAGTAGGAACGTATAATTTATTGGAGGTCACTAGGAATTATCTTGAGAAACATCGCCTTTTAAAGCGGAATTTTCGTTTTCTTCATGTGTCAACCGATGAGGTATTTGGGGATCTAGGTAAAAACGAATCTCCGTCAACGGAAGCTTCTTTAATCCGTCCAAGCTCTCCATACTCGGCGTCTAAATCTTCTTCAGACCTGTTAGTACAGGCTTGGGGCAGAACCTACAATCTCCCGTTTCTGATAAGCCATTGCTCCAACAATTACGGAAAATGGCAATACCCAGAAAAACTAATTCCCTTTTTCGTTAATCAAGCGCTATCAAATAAGTCTTTACCGGTATACGGGGATGGCTTACAGATTAGGGACTGGTTGCATGTAGATGACCATGTATCGGCTTTGATGGCTCTTTTAACTAATGGAGTTGTCGGAGAATCTTATAATATTGGCGGGAGTAATGAACAAACCAATATTGATATTGTGACTCAAATATGTGATTCATTGTGTTCACTTGATAAAGAATTTAATAGAGAATACGTAAACTATCATCAGCAGATTGAGTTCGTTAAGGATAGAGCCGGTCACGATAAACGATATGCAATTAATGCCGAAAAAATTAAACGAGACTGCGGCTGGCAGCCAACAACATCATTTGAGACGGGCTTGCAGCAAACAGTTCGATGGTATTACCAGCGATTTTATAACGAAAGCAAATAGGATTTTCGTGGAGGTTAGGTATGAGTCAATATAAAGGTATTATCCTCGCCGGAGGAACTGGAAGTCGCCTGCATCCCATTACACTTGGTGTATCTAAGCAGCTACTACCGGTTTATGATAAACCGTTAATCTATTACCCACTCTCTGTTCTAATGCTTTCTGGGATTAACGAGATTTTAATAATCACCACCGAGCAGGACTTAGCAAGCTTTAAAAATCTTCTTGGTGATGGAAGCCAATTTGGGGTTTCAATAGCTTATACCATTCAGCCGCAGCCAAAAGGTATACCCGAAGCTTTTATCTTGGCAGAAGATTTTATCGGTAATGATAATTGCTGTTTGATTTTAGGTGATAACCTTTTTTATGGTCAGTATTTTACCGACAAGCTTAAAAAAGCGATGGATAGAGATAACGGTGCAACGGTGTTTTGTCATCATGTCACGGATCCCGAAAGGTTTGGCGTTGTTTCCTTGGATAACAAACGACAAGTTGTTTCGATTGAGGAGAAGCCTTCCAAACCTATTTCCAACTACGCAGTAACGGGAATTTATTTTTGTGATAAACAAGCCGTTGAGTATGCAAAAGGGTTAAAACCTTCATCGAGAGGTGAGTTGGAAATAACGGATGTCCTGAAATGTTATCTCGATAATGGACAACTTTCCGCTGAAATTTTAGGGAGAGGGTTCGCGTGGTTGGATACTGGTACTCATGACTCACTAATAAAGGCCGGCCAATTTGTACAGACCATAGAAGCCCGGCAGGGGTTAAAGATTGCCTGTCTTGAGGAAATCGCTTACCGAAACAATTGGATCTCTCTTAGCCAGTTAGAAGCGCAGTACCAATTATTTAAACATGCTAGCTATGGCGAGTATTTAATGAAGATTATTTCTGAGGAGTCATGATAAGTTCTCTCCCAGTATTGATTTTATGGTCTTAGTTGTAAGTTTCTGAATAACCCTCTCCAGTTTTCCTATATTTTTTCAAGTTGGCACACCAGTTGCATTTGTTTAAGCAGCCAATATAAATATTGCGGAAAACTTCATTACCCATGATAAATCTCCAAATGCTTATATCGGTCACGCTCTTCGGAGCATTGTTAGAGTTTGAGGTATAAGTTGCTGAGAACAGCTTATTTCAAGGGCTCTAGCGCGAAGTATTAAGTCAGGTGGTTGCTGAGAACAGCCACCCAGCGCTTAACTTCTGTCGTACGGTAAGGGGTCGTATATCGACCCCTTTTCTTTTGCGGCAAAACTTTTCCCTCAGTTGCTCTGCATTCCCATTATTTGGCGGCTAAAGCATTCCGGTTTGTTCGTTATGTGACGTAAAACGAGCGGTACTCGCAGGATGGAAGGTCATTTTTGCTAAAATACGCCAAAACTTTGACAAATACGGCATTCTCGTCTAAAACTCTATCTATCTTATTAATAAATAACCATTTTTGTTGGTTGTTTATTAGCCAACTTATAATTTTTGTACCATTTAGGATCATTCTTAATGACCGATATATTGCCGTTACTGGTTATAGATGACGATTCCCGCGAAGTTCAGAGTATTTTCTCTATCCTTCAATTTATTGGTAAAACGTGTCACTTGAGCCTCGTCGAAACTTTTCAGGAGGAGTTAGGCCAAAAGTTGCTGGGCGTTGTTTTGTATGAGCCAAAACCAACTGTCATTGAGCAACTTAAAGAACTAAACCAAAAAGTTCCGGTTATCCTGATCTCAGAGGACTCTTCAATCTGCAAAGCAGTGACATCAGTGCTAACTAGCCAAGTTGTCGCTACGCTCGCTTGGCCACTAGATAAGAACAGCTTATTAGCGGCTTTACACGCCTGTCAGGAATGTATTTCTAATGAAATGACCAAAGAGAAATTGACCCGAAGCCAGTTTTTGTACAAGGACATGGTCGGTCAAAGCTCTTCTATGGCCAGTGTAAGGCATTTGATAGAGCAAGTAGCGGATAGTGATGCTAGTGTACTGGTTTTAGGGGAATCCGGAACCGGTAAAGAAGTTGCTGCTAGAAACTTACATAATCTTTCTGATAGAGCTGAAATGCCGTTTGTACCAATAAATTGCGGCGCCATACCCGCGGAGTTGTTGGAGAGCGAGCTATTTGGCCATGAAAAAGGGGCCTTTACTGGCGCATTAACAGCCCGTAAAGGTCGTTTTGAACTGGCCGAAGGCGGTACAATCTTTCTCGATGAAATAGGTGATATGCCTATGCCAATGCAAGTTAAATTGCTTAGGGTGTTGCAAGAGAGAACCTTTGAAAAAGTTGGTAGTAGTCAATCGATTATAGCGAATGTAAGAATAATAGCAGCTACCCATAGAAATTTAATGGAAGAAGTTAAACAGAACCGTTTTAGAGAAGATCTGTTTTACCGATTGAACGTATTTCCAATTGAAATGCCATCACTAAGAGAACGAGTTGAAGATGTCTCTCCCTTGATTGATATTCTAGTCGCTAGATTGGAACGAGATAAAAGGGGGTCAGTTAGGTTAAGCCCAAATGCAATCCAGTCATTGATGAGATGCGAGTGGCCAGGCAACGTTAGAGAATTAGCTAATTTGATCGAACGGTTATGCATTTTGTTTCCCTATGGTGTGGTGGATATAAAAGATCTTCCTGTAGACTATCAGCATACCGATGGTCTAGATGCATACGATTCTCCTGAGCTGGCTGCGCAGGTTAATAATCGTGATGCTACAGCTATCGCTGATCTGCATAACGTCGAAGAACCGGTAGCGTCTATACCGTCAAAAGGCTTGGACCTTAAAGCGTTTGTTAAGAAGCTTGAGATTGCTTATATTGAACAAGCGCTTACCGAGGAAGATTGGGTTGTTGCAAGGGCTGCCAAGCGTTTAACTATGCAACGAACGACGCTAGTAGAAAAAATGCGTAAATATAAACTTCAGAAACCTGAGTAGTTTGGCGGTACACAATCTTATTTACAGGCTCGGTTGTGCGTTAAGCTTTATAGCTCGCTCGTGTTTACTCGTTTTGGTATATGTTTTTCCGATACTCCTATTAACTAAAGATCGTCTAAGCAGACTTTGCTCTACGCTCTCTACGGCAAATATTCTATTAATTGTTACTAAGAAAGTCAGCGATTAATAAGTGATAATAGTTACATTATTGCTTCTCCTCAAAATGACAGCTACTGGGCTTCCAAATTTCGACGAGTTTCTATTTTCTCAAATCTACTAATAGCTTTGTCTTTCAATTTGAATGAGACTAGTCGACTTCAATTCCGCTTTATCTTTTCTCTTCTATTAATGTAATGAATAACGTGTCATTAAATTGACATCAACTCCCGTTTAAAATGTTTTGATACCTGTAAGTTGTTGTATTATATGGATATATTGTAGGTGGCAAGGAGCTTGCATTAGAACCGGTGATTGTTAAAGCTGTAGATACTTTGGCACTGATTACATTGATTCTAGTGAGGATTCTATGCAACAAAATGCACAAACTATTTCATCTGATACTGCCGAAAATAACGTGAATCAGCGTTTGCTGGCAACTTCTGGATTCTCTGCCTCAGAAGATGCTAACGACAATGTTCAGTTAAATTCAGTGATGTCGGATCTCAGCCGCCTTTCAAAATCTTTTGTTAATTCATTTCAGAATTTGGAAGGGCAGGTAGAACAGCTTAACGGTCAATTGCAAAGTGCAAGTGAACAACGAAGTGAAGCCATCGAAGAAAAACAAAAACTAATCGATGAAAACCAGACTATTACTAATCGTTTACGTAATTTGCTTGCCATATTGCCATCTGGGGTTGTTGTGCTCGACGGAAAGGGGGTTGTAAGAGATTGCAACGCCGTTGCTATCGACATCCTCGGACGGCCTCTTTTCGGCGAAGCGTGGTTTGATGTTATTAATCGTGCGTTTCTTCCCCAAGCGGATGACGGTCACCAAGTATCTTTGAAAGATGGTCGTAAGATTCACATTGAAACAAGAGCACTCGACTCAGAGCCTGGCCAGATGATCGTATTAACGGATCTAACTAAAACACGCCATTTACAAGCGCGCCTTAGTCAACAACAAAAATTATCAAGCATGGGTAAAATGGTAGCCTCGTTGGCACATCAGATCAGAACCCCATTGTCAGCTGCGTTACTTTATGGCGCACATCTCAATAATGACTCATTGTCCGATGAGAAAAAGGACCTATTTAGTGAGCAATTGGTAGAACGTCTTAAATTCATGGACCGACAGATTAGTGACATGCTTAATTTTGTAAAGGGCGAGCGAGAACAAAAATCATCAATTGAAGTCAATGAAATAATAAAAGCGTTAAAACTAAGTTGTCATAGTTTTATCGAACGAGTCCATTTTGATATAGATAAGACCATAGAGCATACAACGATTGTGTCTGACAAAGATGCCTTAGTAGGCGCGATTATGAACCTTATAAATAATGCAGTTGAAGCAAGTGCACAAGATCAAGCAGTAGAGGTTTTCTTCTCTTTAAAAGAATTAAACAGACTTAGGATTCAAGTTGTCGACCGCGGCACTGGCATTGTCGATGAGGTTAAAGAAAAGATACTTGAGCCTTTCTTTACCACAAAAAGCACTGGTAATGGATTAGGTTTAGCCATTGTTCACGGTGTTGTCATAGACCATGGAGGCACGATATCCATCGATAGCCAGCCAAACGAAGGTAGTCAATTTGAAATCTCTTTGCCTGTTAATCGGCTGCGGAATGAGTCGAATCTAACACCGGAAGGGATTAACCGTCGAGCAAACATTGATTCTGTGGAGGGAGTAATTCATGAATAAAAAGATTCTTCTTGTCGAGGATGATTTTGCACTTAGAAGTGCGTTACTTGCAAGTTTAGAAATTTCTGGCTATTGGGTTAAGCCCTGTGAAAACGCGGAGTCCGCTATTTCTGAGGTCAACAAGTCAGGTCCTTTTGACTTAGTACTAACCGATATTCAAATGGGAGAGATGTCTGGAATTGAACTGCTTAAGTACATTCGAGAGCAATATAAGTTATTACCCGTCATTCTTATGACGGCACATGGCGATGTTTCCGATGCAGTTGAAGCAATGAAAAACGGCGCCTGTGATTATATTCAGAAGCCATTTGAGCCTAATGAATTAACTAAAATTATCGACAATTACCTACGAGATTCAAGTGATGATTCGATAATTATCGTTGACCCAGTAAGTGTCAATATATATCAATATGCAGAAAAAATTGCTAGTACAGATTCTAATGTTTTACTTTCCGGAAATAGTGGCGCAGGCAAAGAAGTTATGGCCAAGTTTATTCATCAAAATTCGAGTCGAGCTGAGCAAAAATTCATAGCCATTAACTGTGCAGCTATTCCAGAAAACATGCTTGAATCAACACTTTTTGGTTACGAAAAAGGGGCGTTTACCGGAGCGCATCAAGCTAGCGTCGGAAAGTTTGAGCAAGCCCAAAACGGTACGTTACTACTCGATGAAATATCAGAGATGCCGCTATCGTTGCAAGCCAAACTTTTGAGAGTTATTCAAGAGAAAGAAGTAGAGAGGCTAGGTGGGAAAAAGACCATAAAATTGAATGTTAGAATTATTGCGACGACCAACCGCGACCTAAAAAAGGAAGTTTCAGAGAAAAATTTCAGAGAAGACCTTTACTATAGACTAAATGTATTCCCGATTCAGTGTCCCGATTTACAGCAGCGGCCCGCCGATATAATTCCTCTCGCCGAGAAGCTTTTGAATAAGTATAAAGCGGGTGAAAATGGGAGCATTTCTGCAGAGGCAAAAGCAAAGCTACTGGCTTATCCATGGCCCGGAAATGTTAGAGAATTAGATAATTTAATTCAACGAGTAGCCGTTTTGTGTAATAGCAATAGTATTGAAAGTAACGACATTATTTTCGAAGGAGAGGCATTCTCCGGAGAACAACCATCGGCAGTTGCAGCTAGCAATCAAAAAGCTTCGGATTCTAATTTGTTGGGAAGCGGAATGCAGCAACATGAATATCAGTTGATTATTGAGTCCCTCGCGAAATGCCAGGGTAAGAAAAAGTTGGTGGCAGAAACACTCGGCATTAGCGCTAGAACCTTGCGTTATAAACTCGCAAAAATGCGCGATGCGGGTTACACAATTCCAGACAAAAAATCATTTGCTTAAGGCTTGACTATGAAAACATCTATGGATAACAATCAGCTTTTACAACAGCTTCAACAGTTAAGTAAATTAGCTCAGCAAGGTGCAACGAAGACTAGTTCCGTCGCTCAACCAAGTGCTGAGTTTGGAAGTGTTTTGAGTAAAGCAATCGATACAGTTAATGCCGCGCAACAAGAGTCCGCTAGTTTAGCTAGACAAGTTGAAGCCGGCGATGGCGGTGTTAGCTTAGTTAAGGCGATGATTGCATCTCAAAAAGCCAGTGTCGCTTTTCAGGCTACACTGCAAGTTAGAAATAAAGTGGTTAGTGCATATCAAGACATAATGAATATGCCGATATAGAACTAGAAATGTCGGCTGACGTTTGAGCTTTTGATATAGCACAACAAGTATTGCAATCTAGCGAGCGAATCAAACGAAACAAACGAAACAAACGAAACAAACGAAACAATAAAAATTTTTAGCAGATATAATATGATCTCGGAGAGAAATTAGAGTGGCTGAAGCAACAACTACAGATTTGGTTCAAATGGACGGGGAAGTTCCCGGAATTTTGCCTGGAATGAGTAGTTTGGCACCGTTAAAACAGGTTGGTATTCTAATCGCAATTGCTGCAAGTATTGCATTGGGAGTATTTGTTGCAATGTGGTCAAATGATCCTCCAATGAGACCGTTGCCAATGCTTGAGCCGGCAGCATCAATGGATGTAATAAATTATCTGGAGCAGCAACAAATACCTTATGAGGTCTCTAGTACTGGTCGTGTTTTAGTTCCGCAAAGTAAGTTTAAAAGAATTCAAATAGAGTTGGGGTCTCAAGGTGTTGTTCTTGAAGATGCTAGCAATCGCTCCTACTTAGATAAAGATAGTGGTTTCGGCGTCTCGCAACGGATGGAAAAAGCGAGGTTGTTAAGAAATCAAGAGAACCAGCTAAAGCAAACTCTCGAAGAGTTTAACGGTGTTAGAGCCGCTAAAGTTCACCTCGCAATTCCCAAAGAATCCTCATTCATTAAGAATAGAAGAAAGCCAAGTGCTTCGGTTTTGTTAAACCTTTATTCAAGAGGAGCGATTTCAGAAGAGCAAAGCAATTCGATGGTTGATCTAGTGGCTGGAAGCGTGCCGAATATGGAACGTAGTCAAGTGACAATTACCGATCAGTATGGGCGTTTATATCACTCGGGTTCAATGAGCAGCATGCAGTCTTCAACCTCTCGCGAACTAAACATTGTACGAGAGCGTCAAGATGAAATACGTAGCCGAGTTGAGCAAATTTTAACGCCGATTGTTGGAGCAGCAGCCTATACGGTACAAGTTAATTTGGATATGGATTTCAGTAAAAAAGAACAAACGATGCAAACTTTTAATCCTGATCTACCGGCAATCCGAAGTGAACGAACCATTGAAGACAATTCCAATAGTGGTATTGCTCAGGGAGTTCCAGGAGCATTATCTAATCAACCACCAGCGAACGCCGCAATACCACAAAATAATGCCGGCGATGGAAATGGCTCAGATTCAAGTTCCGCTAGTAACCGTCGTTTAGAGGCGGAGAGAAATTTTGATTTAGATACGACAATCAGTCATGTCTTACCGCAAGTTGGAGTTGTTAATCGCTTGAGTGTATCGGTTGGTCTTGACTATGTTGATGACGTTAATAATGCAGGTCAGAAGATAGCTAGAACGACTGCTGAATTAAATCGAATTAGTCGCCTTATACAAGCGGCGGTTGGCTTTAGCGTACAGCGAGGCGACCTTGTTAGTGTAGAATCTTTTCCGTTTGTGGTTGATGAAGTATTACCGGCGCCGGTTCCGTTAGCCTTTTATGAAGATGAACTATTTCAATCGTTACTTAAACCCTTAGTTGGTTTAATACTTGGACTAGCGCTTATTTTTGTTGTTCTTAAACCTGCCTTTACTCGGCTTTCTTCCGTACCCGTAGCCACAGCCGGTTCTAATCTACCTGGGGCTGGCGAAGATGATTTCGATGATTTAGGAAGTGGTCTCGGAGGAGATTTGGACTCCGATCAAGTAACTTTGTCTGGACACGATAATCTAGAGTTACCTCCGCCAACAGTCGGTGAAGTTGAAAAGCTAGAGCAAGCAAAAGGTGTGGTTAATAACAATCCAACTTTAGTAGCCCAGCTTGTAAAAGGCTGGATTGAAGAAGACGGTTAATGAGAATAATATGGAAAAAATAACAGGTGTTGAAAAAGCTGCGGTTTTATTATTGTCATTAGGTGAGGAAACGGCTGCTGAAGTTTTAAAGCATATGGGGCCAAAAGAAGTACAAGTCCTTGGCATGAGTATGGCTTCTTTGAGAAATGTTGGTAAGGGAACCGTTGAAGATGTCGTAAGTGAGTTTCTTGAAAAAGTCGAAGAACAAACAGGTATTGGTATTGGTACGGAAGATTATATTCGTAATACGTTAAAGACAGCATTGGGTGATGATAAAGCCGGCGGTATTATTGATAGGATTTTGGCTGGAGCCAATACAAAAGGGCTGGATACTTTAAAGTGGATGGATGCGCGCTCAGTCGCAGACGTTGTAAGATTTGAACATCCGCAGATTCAATCAATTATTTTATCCTATTTGGACCCTGACCAAGCAGCAGAAGTTTTAAAGTTGCTTCCTGACAAAGTTAGAGTTGATCTTACAATGAGAATCGCTGCTTTAGAAGCTGTTCAACCTGACGCGTTGCAGGAACTAAATGATATCATGGAAAAACAATTTACCGGCAGTGGCTCGACGCAAGCTCATGAAATTGGTGGTGTGAAGAAGGTCGCCGATATTATGAATTTTATGGATGGTTCTAATGAAGCGTTGATCATGGATTCCATAAAAGAAACCGATGAAGATTTAGCGCAGCAAATTCAAGACTTAATGTTTGTGTTTGATAATCTTGAGCAAGTGGATGACCGCGGCATACAAGCATTGCTCCGGGAAATTTCTACGGATACATTAATTGTTGCGTTAAAAGCATGTGAGGAAGAAATTAAAGAAAAAATGTTCAAGAATATGTCTAAGCGCGCAGCTGAATTGATGAGAGACGATTTGGAAGCAATGGGGCCTGTGAAACTGAGTGAGGTTGAACAAGCGCAAAAAGAAATCTTAACCATTGCAAGACGAATGGCCGAGTCCGGTGAAATAGCGTTAGGCGGCAGCGGCGAGGAGATGGTATAAATATATCCGTTGCTTAGAATTTAAGCGATTCACTAAGTTATTTTTAAGGCAAATATTATTGACACATTTCAGCTTCTTTTAGGGGCTAAATGTTTTAACAAAGAGACAACGATGGTCGTTAAAGCTAAATCAACTAACCCAGAAGCACCGCTTAAGAACGTTGTCGAATATGACAAATGGGATGTGCCTGATATCGATACCGCAGGCAGTAATGTATTTAGACAACCGGTAGAAGAAGAGGTCGCAGAAGAAGAGGAAACAGAACAACTTATTTCTGCCGAAGAGCTACATGATATAAAAGAAAAAGCGAAACAAGAGGGTTTTGCTGCCGGTAGACGCGAAGGCTTAGAAAGCGGCAAGACCGAACTAGATAACAACTTGCTTTTACTTAAAACCATGATGCAGCAAATTTCAGAGCCACTTCAACAGGTTGGTCAAGAGACGGAACAAGAGATTTTAGAGATGGCATTTGCTATCGCTCGTCAAATTGTAAGGCGCGAATTAAAACAAGATCCAAGTCAGCTTATCGCAATTATTAGAGACGCGCTCAAATTACTCCCGATAGGTTCAACAAACGTTCAAATTTTGCTTAACCCTGAAGATGCATCAGTGGTTGCTAATTTGCTCTCAATTGATGCAGAGTCCCAAGAGGCTAGTTGGAAACTCATCAACGAGCCTTCTATGGAAAAAGGGGGCTGTGTGTTAAAAAGTGATAACTCTAAAGTCGATGCGTCCATTGACCGCCAAGTGGCGCTCTTATTTAGCCGAGTAGCGGGCGGTCAAAGAGCTGGAGAGGACGATGATATCGGATAGCTCCCTCGCAGATTATTTAAAGCAAAGACGTGAATCAATTGTAAACTCACAATCAATCGTTGTTGAAGGGCGTCTGACGAGAATGGTTGGTATGACTCTTGAGGCGGTAGGGTGTGATGTTAACGTTGGTGAACGCTGTCAAATTGAAACTAATACGGGACGGCTAGAGGACGCTGAAGTCGTTGGTTTTTCTGAGGATAAGATTTACCTAATGCCGATAGGCAGCATACAAGGTCTTGGCCCCGGTGCAAAAGTTACACCGAGCGGACGTGCGGCGGAAATACCTGTAGGAGAAGCGTTGCTGGGCCGAGTGTTAGATGGTCAAGGGCAACCGATTGACGGTAAAGGCCCAGTTTTGTGCACAGAAACTAAGCCTTTAGCGGCGGAAACGATTAATCCCCTTAATAGAAAACCTGTTGACGAACCATTAGATGTTGGAGTTCGTTCGATTAACTCTGTTTTAACCGTAGGTCGTGGTCAACGAATGGGCTTAATGGCGGGAAGTGGGGTAGGTAAGAGTGTTTTACTAGGAATGATGACAAGGTTTACCGAAGCGGAAATTATTGTTGTCGGTCTTATCGGAGAGCGTGGACGAGAAGTCAAAGAATTTATTGAAGACATATTAGGCAGTGAAGGTATACGCCGCTCAGTGGTTGTTGCTGTTCCGGCGGATAACTCCCCGTTAATGCGAATTCAAGGGGCAATGGCTGCAACAACCATCGCTGAATACTTCAGAGACCAAGGAAAGGATGTGCTTTTGCTGATGGATTCTCTTACGAGATTCTGCCAAGCCCAAAGAGAGGTCGCTTTGGCAATTGGTGAGCCGCCCGCGACTAAAGGCTATCCGCCTTCGGTTTTTGCCCGGCTTCCCCAATTGGTTGAAAGAGCTGGTAATGGTAATGAAGGCGGCGGTTCAATAACTGCTTTTTATACGGTTCTTGCGGAAGGCGATGATCAACAGGATCCTATTGTTGATGCTTCTAGAGCAATATTGGATGGTCATGTTGTATTGTCCCGTGAATTAGCGGACTCGGGTCATTATCCTGCCATTGATATTGAGCAATCGGTCAGCCGAGTAATCAATCAGATTACTTCGGAGAGTCATAGAGATGCCATAAACCAACTTAAATATCTCTATTCTAGTTATCAACAAAATAAAGATTTAATTACCGTAGGAGCTTACCAAAAAGGTAGTGATCCGGTAATAGATGACGCCATCGACAGTATGCCCGAAATTCGCTCCTTCCTCTGTCAAAATATTAATGAGAAGGTAAGAATGAGCGAAAGCGTTGATAGATTACGTGAAATGATGACTGAATAATTAGTAAACTTAGTGAGAAATAAGTTATAAAAGTAGTTAGCTTACGTTGTTTTATGGTAATTTGAGAGTGAAAATCGCATTATTACTAATAATTCACGGGAAGTTTTTTTAACGTTTGCAGAAGGTTACGAAACTGTATGAGTGGATCAAAACGGCTTAAGCCGATTAAAAAAATCGCTGATAACGGAGAAAAAATAGCGGCCCAAGCTTTAGGGGATAGCGTTACACAACAAAAATTTCAGCTGGATAAATTATCTCAATTGGTCAATTATCGAGCCGAATATGTTGAGATGATGTCACTCAAAAGTCAGCAGGGAATGCGAGGTGATCAACTCAATCAATATTACGCTTTTTTGACAAAACTTGATAAAGCGATAATGCATCAGAAAGAGCTAGTTGCACAAAGCGAAGCGGCAGTTACCCAGAGTCAATCTAACTGGAAAAATAAAAACAGCCGTGCAAATGTTATTTCCAAAGTAATTACCAATATGAAAGGCAAAGAGCAAAAAGCACTAAACACTAAAGAAAACAACCAGTTAGATGAAATGTCAACACAGGCATTCCTACGGCGAAAGCAATAAATATCGGCTAGATAGTGCCGCGAACAACTCACAGCCTCCTCGAGTTTCAAAAAAACCTCCAAATTCAATCGATTAAACCATTTAATCAATGAAAAAATTAGATTGTTTTTAAATATCTGCTATACCTTATTCTAGGCGTTTAATTTATTAACAAAATGACTGGGTTAATCTTCGTTAACAGTCATTTAACTATTCATCTTTCGGAATTTAATTGGAGCGACCATTGAGTGATAAAACCACGGTTAGTTTAGGTTCCGCATTAGACATTATGCATGCTTCCGGTCTAAAGGAGCGTTTAGAAGGCGCTCTCAAGAAGAAAGCTCTAATAGTTCTAATTGGTGATAAGGTCGAACGAGCGGACACCGCAGGCCTGCAGCTGCTATACGCGTTTAAACAAGAAGTTGAGAAACAAAGCAAACAACTAAACTGGCAAAAGCCTTCGGATGTATTGTTGACCGCGTGTGCAAATTTAGGGATGACGGAATCATTAGGTATTCTAGATTAGTGAGCAAGGGATAATACCAACAATATTTATCCAAGCATCAACTGTAGTAAACAAAGGTAATTGTTTAAAGAACTGGAGATAAACTGAATGACCAAGATTTTAGCCGTAGATGATTCAGCATCTATGAGACAAATGGTTGCTTTTACTTTAAAGAGTGCAGGATTTGAGGTGACGGATGCTTCGGATGGAGATGAGGCATTACAAATCGCTCAACGCGAAGCTTTTGATGTTGTCATTACCGATGTAAATATGCCGAATATGGATGGTATTACGTTGTGCAAAGAGCTTAGACAATTACCTAGCTTCAAATTTACCCCCATTCTCATGCTAACCACTGAATCGTCAACCGAGAAAAAACAGGCGGGTCGAGCCGCTGGGGCGACCGGCTGGATTGTTAAACCGTTTAATCCTGACCAGCTTCTAGCGACGGTAAATAAAGTAGTGGGATAGCTAGTTCCACCTATTCTTCGCCAAAACGCAGGTTGTTAATAGATTTAAAGAAAGCCAAATAGACAAACGATTGAACTAGGAAGGCGTAATGGAAATCGATTTAAGCCAATTTCATGAAGTATTCTTCGAAGAAAGCTTTGAAGGTCTTGATGTTATGGAACAAGAGCTTTTGGAACTTGAAGAAGACACTGATCTAGAAAACGTCAATACGATTTTCCGTGCCGCGCACTCAATAAAGGGTGGAAGTGCTACTTTCAATTTTGCACAGGTCGCCGACTTTACTCATGTTATGGAAACGCTATTAGATGAGATGCGGGATGGAAAGCGCGCAATTTCTAGGGAAATAATTGATCTACTACTTAAATCAGTTGATTGTTTAAGAGGAATGCTTAACCAGTTGAAGGACGGTGATGAAGTGAGTAATGACTATGTCGAGCTTGTGGATTATTTCAACCAACTGTTGGGTGGAGAAACAACACCACAAAATAGCGCGGATGAAAATAGTGCTTTATCAGATGAAGCAAGCGCTGAGCAAATTCAGGGATGGACTATCGAGTTTATTCCACAAAGCTATATTCTACAAACCGGTAATGAACCCGCACGTATGTTTAAAGAGTTAGCGGGGCTTGGCGGCGTAAAAGTTACCGTTAATCTAAGCTCAGTACCCGACTTTTTTGAGCTTGACCCAGAGTCTTGTTATACCTCTTGGACTATTGAGCTTGAAACATCCGAAAGCCTAGCTTGTGTGAAAGAGGTTTTTGAATGGGTTGAGGATGATTGTGAATTGAATATATCAGCGTTTACTGAAAATGAGCAGTCTGAAGAGCCAAATGTGGTTGAGCAACAAGTTAGTGTTGATGCTACCAGTACCGGCGATGATTCTACTAATAGCAATACGACCGAAACATTACCAGAGGTGCAAGCAGAGACGGCTGTTGCTGGTGAGAAAAAACTAGTTCCTATTAAGGCCGATTCCGGCAAAGGAAATGCAGTTAAAAAGGCAGGTAATAATGCCTCTATTAGAGTAGGAATTGATAAGGTTGATACCCTAATCGA
>CAJQOL010000023.1 GCA_905479925.1 uncultured Kangiellaceae bacterium
CTTGAAACGGTTATGTGGGATGAGAAAAAAATGTTCCCTAACTTAGATTGGTTCTCTGCGGTTGCCTATCATAGAATGGGAATTCCTACGGCAATGTTTACTCCGATTTTTGTAATGTCACGAATTACAGGGTGGGCAGCACATATTATGGAGCAACGCGTTGACGGAAAAATTATTCGACCAAGTGCAAATTATCAGGGACCTGAGCCTCGCGACTGGGTAGCAATTAAAGATAGAAAATAGCGAAACAATTAATCAAAAAATTGCTAATCAACTAAAAGAGGTTAACTAGGGTTAACCTCTTTTTTTGGTTTGTTTTAGGTTGAAAAAGTAACGCTCGAAATTCTTGAGTGCAAAAATTGAAACAACTTACCGACTAGTTTAAATGCTCTCATCTAATAGAATTTTAGATTTACTCTTTTCTAGGTTGGCTAATTAGTTGTGAAACGTTGTGAAGAATATCGCGTTTCTTAAATAGAAACTGCCAACGTGAACCGCCGGACTGTCTCCACAAAAAAGTACTTCGAATTGCGCACAGCAGTGCAGCTCGCACTTTGATTTGGTTTTCCTCTAACTTAAGGTATTTCGGTTCACCTTTTACTTGGATTCGGTTGGCCAGTTTTGAAAGTGTATTGGTATAAATTTCAGAACACTCTTTAACTAAATCATTAAATACAACTTCGTCTTGATAAAAATTTTCTTGGGAAAAACGTGCGGATAATTTTGCCATAAGTTGAGATAACTTATCCATAAGTTGGGGCGTGTTGACTAGTTGGCTGTGAATACTTAGAACATTAATTGCCAGTGCTACAAACTCAGGATCTTTGTCTTGTGAGGAGGTGTCTAGTTGCTGTTTAAGGATCCGTAAGCCCGTGCTCAATTCAAAACTACCGCCATAAACATCTATCGCAGAGCTTGCGTCTATTTTTAAAAGGCTCGCAGCAACCGCTTTAAAGTCTGTTGGATTGTAGCTTCCTTTCCATGCGATGTTTTGCACAATTCTTATTGATTGTGCCAGTCCAGCAAGAGCAATTGCTCTATCTACTGAGGGTGATTGCGTGCTCATGAATTTGTCTAAATTCCGTTGGTTTAGTGTAAAATGTTAAAGTTGTCGATGGGATAAATATCGGTACGACATTGTGCCCAATTAAACGAAAATGGTATCTATGATACCACCACCAAGGCATTGTTCATCTTTATATAACACCACTGATTGACCAGGTGTCACAGCTCTTTGCTTGTCATCAAAGGTGATTTTCCAGTTTTCTTGGTCGACACGTTCCACAAGGCAACTAAAGTCTGTTTGCCTATAGCGAGACTTAGCTGTACAGCGAAACGAGTCCGCCAGGTTGTCTTTATCAACCCAATGAAGTTGAGACGCAACTAATCCGTTACTTAGCATTAGCGGATGATCGTGGCCTTGACCGACAATTAAAACATTGCGAGTTAAATCTTTGCTAACGACATACCAGGGTTGTTCGCTTTTGTTTGCCAAACCACCAATTCCAATTCCTTTTCTTTGTCCCAATGTGTGGTACATGAGGCCTGAGTGTTTGCCAATGATATTGCCTTGGTCGTCTTCAATTTCACCCGGTTGGGCCGGAATGTATTGCTCCAAAAAATCTTTGAATTTTCGTTCGCCAATAAAGCAAATCCCAGTGCTATCTTTTTTGTCAGCGGTTACAAACCCTTGTTCTTCGGCAATTTTTCTAACTTCAGATTTGTCTAATTCACCCACTGGGAATAGCGATTTATTCAGCTGTTGTTGGTTAAGCGTATATAGGAAATAGCTTTGATCTTTATTGCCATCGATGCCACGAAGCATTTGCGATTTACCGTTTTCTCGTGATACGCGAACATAGTGGCCTGTTGCAATATACTCAGCGCCTAATACAACGGCATAATCCAGAAATGCTTTGAATTTAATTTCTTTGTTACACATAATATCAGGATTGGGGGTGCGGCCAGAACGATACTCTTCAAGGAAATATTCAAACACTCGGTCCCAATATTCGGCGGAAAAGTTAATCGTTTTAAAAGGAATATTAAGTTTGTCTGCAATCGATTTGGCATCCGCCATATCCTCTGCGGCAGAGCAGTAGTCATCGGTATCATCTTCTTCCCAATTCTTCATAAATACGCCGATAACTTGGTAGCCCTGTTTTTTTAGCAGATAGGCGGCGACCGAAGAGTCAACGCCACCGGACATACCAACGACGACCTTTATTTCAGACGGATCGTGAGATTCTTTATTGCTAGGTAATTTAATCGAACTACTCTCGGAACGGGTCATAACTTAATCACAATATTGAGGTTTGAAGGGCTTAATTCAAGTTCTGGTAGCAAACGTCTGCTAATCCATGCTCATCTGCAAAAAACTCCAGGCTGTCTAAGGAAAGCTGCTTTCCGTCTAGATGGTCATGAACGCTTTTCAAAACAAGAGCGCTCCTTAATTGTTTGCGAGAAAGATCGGTAAGCTGTTGCAGCGTAAACCAGCAATTTTCGAGAATATCGGGGTCGTTCGGAGAAGGGTGTTGTTCATCAGGCACTGTTCCGTTGAAACAAAAACGTAGATAGGTCTTGCCGTTGGTGGCAGGGCTCAATAGATAGGTGCCAATCAAATTGGTCGGTGTAAAATCCATACCTGTTTCTTCGTGAACTTCACGTATAACAGCATCGACCAATGATTCCTTAAGCTCTACGTGGCCTGCAGGTTGATTAAATACTATATCACCGGAACTCGCTCTCTCTTTTACTAACAAGTACTGGTCGTTTCGCTTTATAATAGCGGCTACCGTTACATGGATTTTATCCATTTATAAACCTTACATTACAGAAGAATATCAATATTATGGCTCATTTTACCCATTTAAACGAAAAAGGCGAAGCACAAATGGTTGATGTGGGTGATAAAAGCCAAACATCGAGAGTAGCTACAGCGTCTGCACAGGTATTCATGTCGTCCGAAACTTTGTCGATGATTGTAGACGGAACCCACAAAAAAGGTGACGTTTTAGCGGTTGCACGGATAGCGGCGATACAAGCTGCTAAGAAAACCTCTGATATTATTCCGTTGTGCCATCCTCTGATGTTGACCTCGGTCAAAGTTGAGTTGACTCCAGACTGGGACAATAGCGCTATAAACATCAGTACCCTCTGTAAGGTTTCGGGGCAAACAGGTGTTGAAATGGAAGCGTTAAGCGCCGCTTCTGCTGCTGGACTGACGATTTACGATATGTGCAAAGCGGTTGATAAGGCTATGGTTATTTCCAATATTCAGTTAGAAACAAAATCCGGCGGCAAGTCCGGGGATTGGAAGCGGTAAATTATCCCCTGAGGTCAATTGGTATAGGGAAATTTTTTAATAGTTGCAGAGTAGAAAAATGATGAATATTGTCAGAGTAGTATTTTTTGCGAGCTTTAAGGAGCGGCTAAACTGCGGGTCCCTTAGTGTCACCTTAGAAGACAACGCCACTATTGCCGGACTTTGCGGCGAACTCGCATCCAAAGATGGTGTTTGGAAGGAAATCTTTCACAAACCTAGTCAAGCGGTAAAGGTTGCTCATAATCAGCAGATAGCGTCTCTGGAAACCGTTTTGGCTGATGGTGATGAAGTCGCATTTTTTCCGCCAGTTACCGGAGGATAGTTAACCTCCATGACCAACATGAACCAGAAAAGCTCGCCGCTATTAAGTCCTAATTATACTATCGCTATTTGCAGTGAGCCTTTAGATCTTGCGGCGCTCAATGGACGGATTCAAAAAGGAGTAGGAGAGCACGGTGCATCGGTTATCTTTACCGGCAGCGTTAGGGCTTCCGATGAAGAAAAGGGACTCGTTGCTATGACGTTGGAGCATTACCCGGGAATGACAGAATCGACGTTGCAATCAATTATAGAACAAGCAATAACCCGCTGGGGACTCGTTAATGTTGTCGTTAACCATAGAGTGGGCCGCTTAACAGCTGGCGAACCAATTGTTTTTGTCGGCGCGAGTGCTTTGCACCGCTTAGCCGCTTTTGAGGGTGCTCAGTATATTATGGATTATCTAAAAAATAAGGCGACATTTTGGAAAAAGGAACACTATATTGTCTACGGAAAGGAAACCAGCCATTGGGTTGCAGAAAAGAAAAGCGATGAACAGTCGCTTTCGCGCTGGAGCGAGTAACTCGGTTAATAATGATGCGTATAGACAAGTATCTTTCTAATAGTCTAGGAATTTCCCGAAAACAAGTTAAAAAAGCAATCACCTCAAAAAAGGTGATTGTTGATAGTGAAACCGTTAAATCTGCAAATTTAAAAATTTCCCCTCAACAATCGGTCCTATTTGAGGGCAAGCAGGTTATTTATGAAAAGAACCAATACTATTTACTAAATAAACCTGAAGGATATATCTGTTCAACGCAAGATGAACAGTATCCGAGTGCTTTGACTATATTGCCGACTGAAATAGCACTAAATTCATCAAAATCACCGTTGCATTTTGCTGGTCGTCTGGATGTAGACACAACTGGATTAGTATTAATCAGTAACGACGGACAATGGACTCACAGGGTTACATCGCCGAGATATGAGAAGAGCAAACGTTACCACGTAACTCTAGCGGAACCTATCTGTGATAAGGACGTTGAGCGCTTATGCGAAGGCATTCTGCTAAAAGGAGAGAGTAAACCAACATTACCTGCAACAGTTGAGCGAGTCGCCGATGAGCAAGTTTATCTCACAATCAAAGAAGGCCGCTATCACCAAGTAAAGCGAATGATAGGCGCCATTAATAATAGGGTGGTGCAGCTGCATCGAGCAGCGATTGGTGAGCTTGTCATGGAATCTTCGATGCAGCCCGGTGATTTTCGCCCGCTAACGGAACACGAGGTTTCGCTGTTTTAAGGCGAGAAAATGGTTATTCGACCAAATTCTAGTTGTTTTGTTTATTGTGATTTTTAGTTGAAGCCCGTATTATCAATCGTTTACGGCCTGTCATACACAAGCTGATATTGCTCCATAAATATAGAGTTTTGGTCTTATTGTCAGAATATACAACAATTTTGAAGAATATCTAGAATATGAAAAATTCTAAGAATATATAGATTTTACAGGGGAAGAGAATGAGAAAAATTGCTTTAACATCTATCGTGTTGTCAGTGCTCGTCGCTGGTTGCAGCAAAGAGGATACTCCGATAGCCGCGACAGAAAACGCAAAAAAGGTCGAGAAAACCGATAGCGCCGTAGCTGCTAACTCGGAAAGTAACCCGTTTTTTAGCGATTACAATACACCCTTTGGCATACCTCCGTTCGATAAAATAACAAACGCACATTATGCTCCCGCTTTTAAAAAGGCTATCGCAGAAGCGAAACAAGAAGTCTTAGATGTTGCTAACAACCCTGAACCCGCTAATTTTGAAAATACCATCGAAGCTCTAGAATATAATGGCAAGCTCTTAACTAAAGTCGCTGGTGTCTTTTATAACCTAACCAGCGCACATACAAACGATGAGCTAAAAGCATTATCAAAGGACATCGGGCCGCAATTGTCAGGGCTAAACGACGACGTGAATTTGAACCCTGCGCTATTTAAACGAGTAGAGGCAATCTATAACCAGCTAGATTCGCTTGATTTGAGAGTAGACCAGAAAAAACTAGTGGTTGATCGCTACAAGCAGTTTGTTAGGGGAGGCGCAGGCTTGAACGAGAAAGATAAGCAAACGCTGCGAGACCTTAACGCCAGAATTTCTAAGCTTGGATTAGAGTTTGGTGACAATGTTTTAGCGGAAACCAATAATTTTGAACTCGTCGTTGAAAAACAGGAAGACTTGGCCGGTTTGCCGCAATATTTGATTGATGCAGCTGCAGAAACAGCGAAAGAGCGCGATAAACCTGGCAAATGGGTATTTACTACCCATCGGCCGAGTAAAACGCCTTTCCTTATGTACTCTGATAAACGTGAACTTCGAGAGAAAATGTGGAAGGGGTATATAAATAGAGCCAACAATAACAACGCTAATGACAATAAAAAAATCGTTGCTGAAGTTGCTGCATTAAGGGCGAAAAGAGCTCAACTATTGGGTTACAAAACTCATGCTCACTTTGTACTAGAGAATAATACAGCAAAGAATCCTGAAAATGTTTACGGACTGCTCGACAAAATCTGGCCAGCAGGTTTAGCGCAAGCTAAGCAAGAGTTAGCTGACATGCAAAAAATGGTTGATGAGCAAGGCGGTGGTTATAAAGTAGAAGGGTGGGATTGGCGTTATTTGTCCGAAAAAATTAGAAAAGCTCGATATGATTTAGATGAGAATCAGACAAAGCCTTACTTTTCTTTAGAAGATACCCTAAAAGGTGTGTTTTATACGGTTAATAAGCTTTACGGAATGACGTTCAAAGAGCGAACTGATTTACCGGTTTATCACGAAGACGTTCGCGTTTTCGAAGTCTATTACAAAAACGGCGAATTGATTGGCCTCTATCTTACCGATCACTATGTACGAGCATCTAAGCGCGGCGGTGCATGGATGAACGCCTATCGAAGCCAATACGTTACCGAAAAGGGTGAATTTGTTAAGCCAATTATTGTTAATGTATTGAATTACCCAAGACCAACTGGGGATAAACCAACACTGCTTACCTTCGGTCAGGCAAGTACCTTATTCCATGAGTTTGGTCACGCTGCCCATGGCTTTCTTTCAAATGGTGTTTACCCTTCACAGGCAGGAACATCAGTGCCTCGCGATTTTGTGGAGTTTCCATCGCAAGTACTAGAAAATTGGATGTTTGAACCGGAAGTCCTAGCAAACTTTGCAAAACATTATGAAACCGGTGAAGTTATTCCACAAGCGCTTGTTAAGAAAATTCAGGCCGCTGCACAATTTGGGCAAGGGTTTGCTACCACTGAATATATGGCTGCTTCTCTCTTAGACTTAGCATGGCACACTCAAACAGATACCAACCCTGTCGAAGCCGCCAGTTTTGAAGATAAAGTTATAGCGGACTTGGGTTTGATACCGCAAATAGCGCCACGCTATCGCTCAACTTATTTCTCTCATATTTTTAGTGGAGGATATTCGTCGGGTTATTATGGTTACATTTGGTCGGAAATTTTGGCAGCAGATGCTTACAATGCTTTTAAAGAGAATGGTATTTTTGACCAAGCTACCGCTGAAGCATTTAGAGCTAATGTTCTTTCGCGCGGCGGTACCGATGACCCTATGAAACTTTACCGTCAGTTTAGAGGCCAAGAGCCAGATCCTAAGCATTTGTTAGAAAGCAGAGGTTTGGTTACTCAATAGCTGTTAGTTTTTAAATAGGTGACTTTTTCTGAGTTAAACATAGTTTTTGCAATGTTTAGCTCAGAAGTTTTTGATATTACCAAACAGGCTACTAAGGTTTTTCTACACGGTACTCACCTGGTTTTAGTGTACCTAACGACCACTTTCCAACGGCGTAACGAATCAGTCTGAGTGTTGGGAAGCCAACTGCCGCTGTCATACGCCGTACCTGCCGATTTTTACCTTCTTTAATTGAAAGCGAAATCCAGCTAGTTGGAATATCTTTTCTGTACCTAACAGGTGAACTTCGTTGCCAAATGGTGATCGGTAGCTTGTTTATATCTAACAATATGGCGGTTGCAGGTTTAGTTAAGCCATCTTTAAGTTGAATACCATTTTCCAGCTTTGCTAAGGCGTCGTCGGTAATATCGCCTTCCACTTGAACCCAGTAGGTCTTTTCCATTTTGTGGTCTGGGTGGCTTATCTGGTTTTGTAGTTTGCCGTCGTTAGTAAGAAGTAAAAGTCCTTCAGAATCCTTGTCGAGTCTTCCGGCCGGATATACGTCCTTTATATCAACAAAGTCTGCGAGTGTGGAATCATGCGTTTCGCCTTTAAATTGACAAAGAGTATTAAAAGGTTTGTTTAAGAGGACCAACTGAGAGTCTTTCGACTTAGCATTGCGTCGTTGTTGATAAGCCGTTTTTCTGCGTTGTTTAATTGGTCTAGGCATTAACTTAACTCGGTTGTTTTTTGTTCAGCTATGGCTTGAGAACATTGGCCCCAAGGTGGCTCTTGAGGCAATATTAATAAGGTTATTGTAACAAATACAAATGAGGTCTATTCTTTTTTTAGAAGGTAACTCTATGTACGTCGAGAAATTATTAAATTTGGCTGCTATGTTTGTCCAATTAATGATTTCAATCAGTGTATCAAAAACTAGTTTTGGCGTATAATCCCGCCACGGAAACTAGAGTACCTATATGTTTGAATCGATTAAATTAGGAATTATCAATGACTCAATCTAAAATTATTTACACAATTACCGACGAAGCGCCTGCATTGGCAACTTTCTCACTATTACCTGTTGTAAAAGCGTTTACCGCAGCTGCCAGTGTTGAGGTTGAAACTCGTGACATCTCGCTAGCCGGTCGAATCCTGGCTAATTTTCCAGAGTATTTGAGTGATTCACAAAAGGTTGAAGATGCTTTGCAAGAGCTTGGCAGACTTGCTAAAACACCTGAAGCTAATATTATTAAACTACCGAATATTAGCGCTTCGATTCCTCAATTGAACGAAGCCATTGGCGAGCTTCAAGAAAAAGGCTTCAATTTGCCAAGTTTTCCTTCGGATCCACAAAACGACCAAGAAAAAGAAATCAGAGCAAAATACGCTAAGGTCCTCGGTAGCGCTGTAAACCCGGTACTACGTGAAGGTAACTCGGATCGCAGAGCGCCGGCGTCAGTTAAGCAGTACGCAAGAAACAATCCTCATTCGATGGGCAAGTGGAGCAGCGAATCTCGATCACACGTGGCAAATATGGTTAGTGGTGATTTTTACCATAGCGAACAATCAGTGACCGTTGAGTCTGCTGATTCATTAAACATCGATCTAGCGCAAGATTCCGGCGAAAAAATTCGCTTAAAGAGTGGTATTGACGTACTTGCCGGTGAAATTGTAGACGCTTCAGCAATGAGTCAAAAAGCGCTTAGAGATTTTCTTGAAGCAGAAATGGCTGATGCTAAAGAGAAAGGCATATTGTTTTCAATTCATTTGAAAGCAACCATGATGAAAGTATCTGACCCAATTATGTTTGGTCATGTGGTTTCAGTCTATTTTAAAGACGCTTTCGAAAAGCATTCGGCTTTGTTCGACGAGATTGGTGTTAATCCCGATAACGGTTTAGCAAGTGTTTTAAGTAAGATTGCAGAGTTACCTGAAGCGCAACGAGCGGAAGTGGAAGCTGATATTCAAGCCTGTTATGACACCAGACCTGCGTTGGCGATGGTTGACTCTGACAAAGGTATCACCAACTTGCATATGCCAAATGATGTCATTATTGATGCATCAATGCCCGCTTATATACGTTCGTCAGGTAAGATGTGGGGCGCCGATGGACAATTACACGATACTAAGTTCGTTATTCCAGATACTAGTTATTCACGCTTTTACCAAGAAGTTATAAGAGACTGTAAGGAAAACGGAGCCTACGACCCAACAACTATGGGAAGCGTTTCTAATGTAGGGCTTATGGCTCAAAAAGCAGAAGAATACGGCTCACACGATAAAACATTTAAGCTACCTGCAAGCGGTCAAATGCAAGTAAGTGATACCGCTGGTAATGTTTTACTAGATATTGCCGTAGAAGAGGGCGATATTTGGAGAATGTGTCAAGCTAAAGATGAGCCTATAAAAGACTGGGTGAAACTCGCAGTTAATCGAGCCAGAGCTACTGGAAACCCAGCTATCTTTTGGTTGGATGAAGAAAGGGCACATGATGCTAGACTTATTGAAAAAGTGAAAAGCTATTTACCTACCCATGATACAAATGGTTTAGATATTCAAATAATGAAACCTGTTGACGCGGTTAATTTCTCGATTAAGCGAATTCGAGAAGGCAAGGATACAGTTTCTGTCACCGGTAACGTTTTACGTGATTACCTGACCGATTTGTTTCCTATTCTTGAAGTAGGGACTAGCGCGAAAATGTTGTCAATTGTTCCACTTATGAATGGCGGCGGCCTATTTGAGACTGGTGCAGGTGGTTCTGCCCCTAAACATGTTGACCAGTTTGAAAAAGAAGGTCATTTGCGCTGGGACTCGTTAGGAGAATTCCTTGCTCTGGCCGCCTCTTTGGAGCACTTGGCAGGTCAATCAGGTAATGCCAAAGCACAAGTTCTCGGTGCAACGTTAGACAAGGCGACGGGAGAGTTCTTGTTAAACAATAAGTCCCCATCACGAAAAGTGAATGAAATTGACAATCGTGGCAGTCATTTCTACCTCACAATGTACTGGGCTAATCAATTAGCTGCGCAGCAAGACGATCTCGAGCTAGCGGCTAAATTTTCAGAGGTGGCTAAACAGTTGACGGCAAGTGAGAGCGTTATCATGGGTGAATTAAATAGCGCTCAAGGTGAGGCAATGGCGTTAGGTGGTTACTACAAGACCGACGTTAATAAGACTTCAGAAGCTATGCGCCCAAGCAAAACCTTCAATGAAATCCTAGAAACACTTAGCTAACCTGTTGAAAGTAAAGGTGAAAGATTAACCTTTCACCTTTACTCAATAAAGTTTGGGAGTTTAAGGCTTTTAAACGGTTAGATTTGGTAAAACACACTGACAAGCGACATAGCGCTTTCTATTTCTATACCTTACTAGTGAAAAAAGCGAAGCTAGTCTATGAAACTGAATCCAACGAAGAGATTAGTTCCGGTATGTTTTTTACAGCTAGATGACTAACTATAGCTAAATCTCGGTTTTACTAAGATTCTTCTTTCTTTGCATCTACTGAGTTTATATCTTGTGCGTGAAGTCCTTTAGGACCTTCGCAGGTATCGAATGACACTTCTTGGCCAGCTTTAAGGCTTTTATAGCCATCCATTTCGATTGTGGAGTAGTGAGCAAAAATATCATCACCTCCATCGTCAGGACGAATAAAACCATAACCTTTAGCATTGTTAAACCATTTAACGGTACCCGTTGCCATATACTACTCCTTCAATATCCTTTCTTGGTACAAAATCGATTAGTTATTATTATCAGTAAGCCATGAAAGACAGCTTCGTTGGTAAACCCATTTATAATGAGTGAAGTATGAATCTCATACTATGCACTAAAAGTCAAGACCTGCTTAATTTATAAGTGATTTACACACAGAATAATTGTCAATTTTAACTTGAAAAGTGGATTTCTGTTCCCCATCTTAAATACTTAGAAAGAGGGGCGTTTATCTCGAAGCTTTAATGGATTTCTTAACATAGAAATATTTGAAGAACTCGACCGTTTATTACTATGAATAACTCTCCTATCTCTTTCTAGTAGAAAAAGAGCCATTTTTTGCCGCAATATTGCCACCAATTGACTAAGATTAACTATGAGTGAAGAAAAAGAGCAAGAATTTGATAAGGGCACCGTTGTTGCGGAACGCAAACCGGAGGTAAAAAAGCCTCCGATGTACAAGGTGATGTTGTTAAATGATGATTACACACCGATGGATTTTGTGGTTTCGGTGTTAAAGCAGTTTTTTTATAAGAGCATGGAGCAAGCCACCAAAATTATGCTTCAGGTTCATTATGATGGCGCGGGAGTTGCAGGTATTTATACCTCAGAAATAGCAGAAACGAAAGTTTCTCTTGTTAATGATTATGCACGCTCAAATGGGCACCCCTTAATGTGTACCATGGAGCAAAATGATTAAAAGCAGTAGTCTTTGTAAAATTAACAAAACGGGTCTTATCCATTCGCTTATTTATATGGTGTTCGAATTATGTTAAGTAAAGATTTGGAATTAACTTTAAACCTTGCGTTTACCGATGCTAGAGAAAGACGTCATGAATTTATGACCGTAGAGCATTTGCTTTTAGCTTTGTTGGACAATGCCCTTGGAATGTCTGTTCTTCGCTCCTGCGGCGCCGAAATTCCAAAGCTTCAGATGCAGCTTCGAGAGTTTATTGATGAAACAAGTCAAATTCTGCCTCCCGAAGTGGAGAACGTTGAGACTCAGCCAACGCTTGGGTTTCAGCGAGTGCTGCAACGCGCTGTTTTTCATGTTCAATCTTCCGGAAAAAAGGAAGTCAATGGCGCCAATATTTTAGTGGCTATCTTTAGTGAACAGGAAAGCCAGGCTGTTTATTTCTTGCAACAGCAGGATATTTCTCGTTTAGATATCGTTAATTACATTTCCCATGGGATATCAAAAATCTCTGATGAGTCAGATGAAGCTGATAACTTAGGTGTTGAAAATGACGTTGAAGATAGTAGTAGCAAGCAAAAAACGGCCTTAGAATCCTATACTAGTAACCTTAATCAAATGGCTAAAGATGGAAAAATTGATCCGTTAATTGGCAGAGATGATGAGCTTCAACGAACCGTTCAAATACTATCCCGTAGACGAAAGAATAACCCATTGTTAGTCGGTGAAGCGGGGGTTGGTAAAACAGCTATCGCTGAAGGTTTAGCTAAACGTATTGTCGACGAAGAAGTTCCTGATGTGATTTCCGAAGCAGAGATTTTTTCACTGGATCTTGGTGCTCTTTTAGCTGGTACCAAGTACCGTGGTGATTTTGAGAAGCGACTGAAAGCCGTGCTAGCTGAGCTTGCGGAAAAAGAACACTCGGTGCTATTTATCGATGAAATCCACACGATCATTGGTGCAGGCTCTGCGTCTGGTGGTGTTATGGATGCATCAAATCTAATTAAGCCAATGCTAGCCAACGGCCAGCTTAAATGTATGGGTTCCACAACCTTTCAAGAATATCGAGGCATCTTTGAGAAAGATCGCGCATTGGCAAGGCGTTTCCAGAAAGTGGATATCGACGAACCATCGGTCGCGGAAACCGTGGAGATTTTGCGAGGGCTGAGACCACGCTACGAAGAACACCATCAGGTCGAATATAGTGATGCCGCGCTAAGGGCTGCAGCGGACCTTGCCTCTAGATATGTTAACGATCGTCAACTACCTGATAAAGCCATCGACGTTATTGATGAAGCAGGCGCTAATCGTCAGCTGCAGAGCGAAGAAGATAGACGTAAAGATATTAGTGTGCATGATATCGAAACTATCATTGCGAAAATGGCAAAGATACCTGAGAAGACCGTATCTTCCTCGGATGTTAAGACATTAAAGAACTTAGAAAGAAATCTAAAACTAGTTGTTTTCGGTCAAGATAAAGCGATTGAGTCGCTATCTAATTCCATTAAATTGTCTCGTTCAGGCTTAGGTCTAGAAGACAAGCCGGTTGGTGCTTTTCTATTAGCTGGGCCTACGGGGGTTGGCAAAACGGAAGTAACTAAGCAATTGGCAAAAAATTTAGGTGTCGAGTTTATTCGTTTTGACATGTCTGAATACATGGAAAGCCATACGGTGTCACGTCTAATAGGCGCACCTCCAGGTTATGTCGGTTTTGATCAAGGTGGACTATTGACAGAAGCCGTTACTAAAAATCCTTATTCAGTGGTGCTTCTCGATGAAATTGAGAAGGCACATACTGATGTATATAACCTGTTGTTGCAAGTGATGGATCATGGCACGCTTACCGATAACAATGGTCGTAAGGCCGATTTCAGAAACGTAATTTTAGTACTTACAACCAATGCCGGCGCATCGGATCTTCAAAAGGCGAGTATTGGGTTCCAAAAACAATCGAAAGAGACCGATTACATGGAGGCAATTAAGCGAACATTTTCTCCAGAATTTAGGAATCGATTGGATGCTACCTTGTGGTTCAATCCTCTTGATAAAGAGATTATATGCTCGGTTGTCGACAAGTTTGTCGCTGAATTACAGAGCCAGTTAGACGAGAAGGGCGTTTCCTTGGAAGTGTCTCAGCCGGCTAGAAATTGGCTTGCCGAAATTGGTTACGATGAACAGATGGGGGCAAGGCCCATGGCAAGAGTAATGCGAGAAAAAATTCGTCAGGAACTTGCTGAGGAATTACTGTTCGGTCGTTTATCTCAGGGAGGCCAGGTGGTCGTTGGTTTCGATAAGAAGGCGAAGAAGTTGAGTTTTGACATTACAACCAAGAACGAAATAGCTATAAAGCAATAGCAGCAACAAAGGTTGTAACAACAAAAAAGCAGGCTTTAAGCCTGCTTTTTTATGGATACTATAAAACTAAGACGTGTTATCTTGCTCTAAAGGTAATTCTTCCTTTTGAGAGATCGTACGGAGTCATTTCTACCGTTACTTTGTCTCCGGTTAGAATTCTAATATAGTGCTTTCTCATTTTACCGGAGATGTGAGCCGTAACAACATGCCCGTTCTCAAGTTCGACTCTGAACATGGTATTCGGAAGTGTTTCCTGAACCACACCTTCCATTTCTAAACATTCTTCTTTTGCCATACTATTTCTTCACTAAACCTATCTATTTAAAACCGCCGCTATAATGCCTGATTTGCACACAATAAGCAAAATATTTGTACGTTTCAAAGATATTCATTATAAATTCTAATTAAGTAAGATCCATCGGTCTTCAATGAAACATTCTATTGGTCGATATTCACCTTTATATGCCATTTTTTGGCACTGCTTAATCCAGTAGCCTAAATAAACATAACTGAGATTTTCGGTAGTGGCTAGTTTAATTAGCTGTAAAATTGCGAGCCGGCCAGGACTGTACTTAGAATACGATGGGTCGAAAAAGGTATAAACCGCGGACAAGCCGGATTCAAGCCTATCAAATACGCAACAAGCAACTATTTTACTAGTAACGGGGTCAATAATATCTAGAAACTGGGTGTTAATAGACTGACTCAGAACAAACTCTTTATATTGCTTTTCCGAGGTGGGATACATATCGCCATCAGCGTGCCGTTGTTCAATGTATTGTGCAAAGAGCTGGTAGTGCAGCGTGTCAAAGCTTGCAGGACTAATTCTTATTGAGAAACCGTTTGCCTTTTTTAGGCATCTTCGTTGCTGTTTATTCGCTTGAAAGGAGGCCATAGGAATTCTCACAGAAATACAGGCTGTACAATTTCCGCATTTTGGACGATATACATGCTCTCCGCTGCGTCTAAACCCTTTGTCTATTAAAAAATCATATAAAGGATCGTTGACGAGTATTTCTGGATTTAGAAATATAGTTTGTGCTTGTTCATCGTTTAGATAAGGGCATTCATGCTGAGGAGTTAGATAGAAGTCTAAGGTCGTTTTATTATCTTCAGTCATTTCGATTTTTCTGTCTTGTATTTGCTGCCAGCGACTTGCGCTCAAGTAGCAGCTTATGATCAAGTGTCCTAGATCGCCACAAATCCTCAGGAATGTTCATTTTTGTGGCGCGGGCAACGTACTCTATATATCGTTGACGATTTATATTTTCTGCGCCTAAAGACATTAAATGAGGGTTTTCAACTTGACAGTCTAGAATAGGAAACTGATGTTGTCGTATTAAACCAATTAGGCTTGACAGAGCCAGCTTTGAAGCGTTGCTTATTCGGCTAAACATCGATTCACCACAAAATAGCTTACCTATAGAAACTCCGTATATTCCACCAACTAGAAGGTCATCCTGCCACACCTCAACGGAGTGAGCGAAGCCGGATAAATGCAGGTTTATATAGGCCAACTCAATGTCTTCAGTAATCCATGTGCCATCTTGATCACCACGAGGCTCGGCGCAGGCCCTAACAACCTCGGCAAAGGCTTGGTTCAAGGTTACTTTAAGTGGAGTTTTGTTAACCCAGCGCTTTAGACTGCGAGGTGCAGAATAATCATCGACGATAAAAGTAGTTCTTGGGTTTGGTGACCACCAAAGTATCGGTTCCCCATCAGAATACCATGGAAAAATTCCTTGTTGGTATGCGTCTAATAAGCGCTTTACAGACAGGTCACCACCGGCGGCAAGCAATCCATTTGGATCGTCGAGAGCGAGGCTTATTTCTGGAAAAGGAGAGTCCTGTTTTAAAAAAGGAAGCAAAATACGGTCTCAATTTTTGCGTTGTTCAATTGGATTACGGGGTTTATGAAAACACGTTGATAAAAAGATGTAAAGAATAAAAATGTTAGCGAGTATAGCGCTTAGAAAGATTTTTCAAGACGGGGTAATAGCAGGATACTTGCTCCAGTCAAACTTTAAGAAACAAATGAAAAGGGGCCGAATAAGCCCCGTTATAAATACTACTGATTACCAAAAAGAAGTGAATTAGTATTACACCTTCATTTCTGGAACATGATCAGGGACAACAAGTTTACCGGCGGTCTTTTCAATGATCTCTTCTACCGACACACCTGGAGCTCTTTCTAGCAGATGAAACGAGCCGTCTTTGATGCTCATTACCGCTAAGTCAGTCACAACCTTATTGATACAGTCGACTCCAGTCAGTGGTAGCGTGCAAGATTCTAACAGCTTCGAGTTGCCACGTTTATCCGCATGAGTCATGGTGACTACTATATTTTGAGCGCCAGCAACTAAGTCCATCGCTCCACCCATACCTTTAACTAATTTACCGGGAATCATGTAGGACGCGATATTACCATTTTGATCGACTTCAAAAGCGCCAAGAACTGTCAGGTCAACGTGCCCACCTCGAATCATAGCAAAGCTTTCCGCCGATGAAAAAATAGACGCTCCCGTTACTGCAGTGACTGTTTCCTTTCCTGCGTTTATCATATCAGCATCGACATTCTCTTCAGTCGGGTAAGGGCCCATTCCTAAAAGGCCATTCTCTGACTGAAGCATAACTTCCATGTCGGTTGGTACATAATTGGAAACTAAAGTGGGTATGCCTATCCCTAAATTTACATAATATCCATCTTGTAATTCTTGTGCGACTCGCATCGCTATTTGGTCTCTAGATAATGCCATCGTAACGCTCCTTAATTCTTTGCCAAAGTTAGGCGTTCAATTCGTTTCTCAAACTGGCCTTTTATTATACGGTTGACATAAATACCGGGAGTATGAATCTCGGTCGGCTGTAGTTCGCCAACTTCAACAATTTCTTCCACCTCTACAACGGTTATCTTGCCAGCGGTCGCGGCCATCGGATTAAAGTTCATCGCTGTATCTCTAAAAACTAAGTTGCCAATTTTATCGGCTTTCCATGCTCGAACAATCGCAAAATCGCCGGTTATGCTTTCTTCTAGGATATAATTTCTGCCATCAAAGGATTTAACTTCTTTGCCCTCAGCAACCGGAGTCCCGAAACCCGTTGCAGTGTAAAACGCGGGGATGCCAGCGCCACCAGCTCGCATTTTTTCTGCTAAAGTTCCCTGTGGTGTTAATTCAACTTCAAGTTCGCCAGAAAGGTACTGCCTTTCAAACTCGGCATTTTCACCGACATAAGAAGAAATCATTTTCTTTATTTGTTTGTCTTGTAAAAGAACACCTAATCCAAAATCGTCAACGCCACAGTTGTTTGAAACAAAGGTTAACTCTTTGGTTTTCATTTGTTTAATCTGCTCAATGAGACCTTCAGGTATTCCGCACAAACCAAAACCACCAGCAATAACGGTCATTCCATCTGAAAGACCTGCCATCGCTTGTTCGTAGGTATCCACGACTTTATTAAAGCCGGCCATATTAAACTCCTTAGTCAAATATAATGATGAGATTTAGAGTGATGTGACTAATAGGCGGGTAGTCTATTAACTACCTAGTCCTGTTAGATACACCAACGATAATTTTATTATTGTTAATCGACACAGTATCCTATTAGTTGCTCTCTGTGTCGATAACTTAGGACCATTTTGTTATAAAACTAATAATTAGCTAGGTCTTTTTGCCAGTATCGCGCGAGCTACTTTTGAGCCATTTTCACGTTTTAAAAATGAACTGATATAATCACCTGCATCAACCAGCGTAGACAAGTTAACGCCTGATTGGATCTTCATTCCGTCAAGCATATAAACAACATCTTCTGTGGCTACGTTACCTGAGGCTCCTTTAGCGTAAGGGCACCCTCCTAAACCGGCGACGGACGCATCGACGGTAGAGATCCCCATTTGCAGAGCGGCTAGGATATTAGCCAACGCCTGGCCGTAAGTATCGTGAAAATGTACAGCTAGTTTATCAATCGGTACGACATGTTTTATTTCTGAGAGCAGTTGCTGTGTTTTTAATGGTGTTCCTACACCAATCGTATCGCCAAGGGAAATCTCATAACAGCCCATTTGATAAAGCTTTTCGGCGATGTGTGCAACCTTCTCGGAGGCGATATTACCCTCGTAAGGGCACCCCAGCACACAAGAGATATAACCACGAACCGGAAGGTTTAATTGTTTAGCTTGTTCTAAAATGGGGGTGAAGCGCTGAATGCTTTCTTCAACACTGCAATTAATATTTTTCTGCGAGAAGCTTTCTGATGCCGCTGCGAAAATCGCAACTTCCTTTGCTCCCGCTTTTATCGCATTTTCAAAGCCTTTTAAGTTTGGAGTTAAGACAGGAAAGTTGACCTTTTTATCACCGTCGCCCTGTAAAAATTTTTCAGATAAATGGCTCATGATCGTCTGCTGATCAGCAAGCTGCGGAACCCATTTAGGTGAAACAAAACTGGTGGCTTCAACTACGGATAAGCCGCTGCCTATTAAACGTTTTATTAACTCTAGTTTAACTTCGCTAGGAACCGGCGTCGCTTCATTTTGTAGGCCGTCTCTAGGGCCTACCTCAACTATTTTCACATAAGCTGGGAAAGGGGCTGATTCAACCATTAACTATTTTCCTCTACAACGATTAATTCTGCACCATCGTCGACTAAGTCACCAACTTGGTAAAGAACTTCTTTTACCGTTAATGACTGGTGGGCTTTAATAGTATGTTCCATTTTCATCGCCTCCATAACCATTAACGCTTGTCCTTCTTCGACCTGGTCACCGTTTTTTACCAAAACGTCTATAACTGTTCCTGGCATTGGGGCCGAAAGGTTAGCTTGAGATTTTGTATCATCTTCCGAAACGCTATTATCCACTAGCTCTAACTGCCAGTTAGCGGCGTTCCTAAATATTACTAAACGATTATTTTCTCTGGCATAACTAACAACGGATTGATGACCTTCGATATTCAAGTGAATCTTATTGTTATCAACATAACCTGAAACTGGATAGGTTTTACCATCAAGCTCGAAACTAAAAGCTTGGGTACAACGGGTATTCGAGTCTCTAAAATGAGCGGTTACCGATATTACTCGGTCATTTAATGCAAAGTCGATGACATGAAAGTTATCTTCATTTAAACGCCAGCCCGTGTGATCGTTCCATGGGGAGTCTGCGTCGATAGTCCTGTTTGCGGGAACGGCAGATTGTTGCATCATAACTTGTAGTGACGCCGCCAAAAGAATTTCCGTTTCATTTTGTTCACGCTCTAGCGTAAAGTCGCCATCGTGCTTCTCTAAGAAATGGGTATCTAGGTCGGCGTCATTGAATGCTTTATGGCTCGCCAATTGATGTAAAAACTCTATGTTCGTTGTTAGGCCTGCGACATGAAAATCCTTTAATGCCCCGCGCAACCTAGCAAGAGCAGAGGTTCTATCTTTGTCCCAAACTATCAGTTTAGCAATCATAGGATCGTAATAAACACTAACGTTATCACCTGCAACAATGCCAGAATCAACACGCACGTTTTCATTTAAAGCCGGTAAACCCAAATGTGTGATTTGCCCGGTTGTTGGTAAATAATTATTGTTAGGGTCCTCGGCGTAAATTCTCGCCTCGAACGCATGGCCGTTAATAGAAAGCTGCTGCTGCGACAACGGAAGTGGCAATCCGTTAGCCACTGTTATTTGCCACTCTACTAAGTCTAAGCCTGTAATTTTCTCGGTTACTGGGTGTTCCACTTGAAGGCGAGTATTCATTTCCATAAAATAAAATGAGCCGTCTTCATCGTAAAGAAACTCTACAGTACCGGCGCCTTCATAACCGATGGCTCTTGCGGCAGTTATCGCGACTTGGCCCATTTTGTCACGAATATCTTCTGATAATCCTGGCGCCGGCGCTTCTTCAATAACTTTCTGATGTCGTCGTTGTACACTACAGTCACGTTCGAAAAGATGAACAGCATTATTTAAACTGTCAGCAAACACCTGAATCTCAACATGTCGAGGTTTGGTTAAGTATTTCTCAACGAGTACTTTGTCGTCACCAAAAGAAGATTTTGCTTCTCTCTTGCACGAATTTAAGGCGTCAATAAAGTCGGCTGAACTCTCAACAACTCGCATTCCTTTACCGCCACCACCAGCAGTTGCTTTGATTAACAGTGGGTAACCAATCTTATCGGCTTCTTGTTGAAGGCGTTGTTCTGATTGGTCTTCCCCATGGTAACCTTGAACGAGAGGAACGCCAGCTTTGTGCATAATATTCTTCGCTTCACTTTTTGAACCCATAGCTTCTATGGCTGCTTTTGGTGGACCAATAAACTTAATCTGATTTTTGGCGCAGGCGTCGGCGAACTCGGCATTTTCTGAAAGAAACCCATAACCTGGATGAACCGCATCAGCATTTGAACGTTTTGCGACGTCGAGAATGACATCAGCACGTAAATAACTTTCTTTTGCTGGTGCATCACCAATATGCCAAGCCTCATCGGCAAGTAATACATGTTGCGCAGACCTATCCGCATCTGAATATACCGCAACACATTCAATGCCCATTCGTTGAGCGGTTCTTATAATGCGACAGGCGATTTCACCTCGGTTCGCAATTAAAATTTTATTTATGTTTATCGTCGCCATTGATAGTGATCCTGATGAGGTTATTCGTGGCTTTAAAAATCGCTCTTAGCAATTTGGCTAAAGTTTTGGTTTGTCGGTCACGGCCCAGTTGGCCGGACGTTTTTCTAGAAATGCACTTACGCCTTCTCTACCTTCCGAGGATGCTCGAATATCGGCTATTCGTTGTGCGGTTTCTAGAACTAGTTCCTCGTCAATTGGTTGGTTACTAACTCGGTTTACTAGTTGTTTACTTTGATACATTGCTACTGGCCCATTGGCGAGAATTCGATTGACATAGTCGTCGCAAAATTCGTCTAACTCATCATGAGCGACAATGGAGTGAACCAAGTTGATATGTTTAGCATCTTGAGCATTGAACCTTTCCGCCGTTGCGAAATAACGTTTTGCATTTCGTTCGCCAATTGCTCCAACTACGTAGGGGCTAATTACTGATGGTATTAGCCCTAATTTGACTTCGGATAGACAAAACAGCGCTTTTTCGCTGGCAATTGCTATATCACAGCAGGCAACCAAACCTACACCACCGCCAAATGCGGCGCCTTGAACTATGGCAATGGTTGTTTTACTGCATTCATAAAGTGATTGCATCAGACCGGCTAGTTTGAGAGAGTCTTGATAGTTTTCGTCCCAGCTGTAATTGGCCATTTTTTTCATCCAATTTAAATCAGCACCTGCCGAAAAACTTTTTCCTCTGGAAGCAAGCAGCAGTACGCGCACCGATGGGTTTGCATCAACCTTCCTAATGCAGTTGGTCAAATCTTCGATCACTTTATCATCAAATGCATTATGTACTTGAGCACGATTTATAGTGATTTTGGCAACACCGTTGTTCTTTATTTCCACCAGAACCGCTGATTCAATTTTCTCTTCAGACATAGATTTATTCTCAATAATTGTTTTGTTTGTTTTCTTGAAAAAACGAAAACGAGCTACATTCTAAACACGCCAAATTTAGTTTCTTCTTTTGGCGCGTTAAGGCTTGCGGATAGTCCTAATCCCAATACTTTTCGTGTATCTGCCGGGTCAATGATTCCATCATCCCACAAACGAGCGCTAGCGTAGTAGGGGTGGCCTTGGGCTTCATACATATCTCTAACCGGAGCTTTAAACTTTTCTTCGTCTTGCTCGCTCCACTCAACCCCTTTTCTATCAAAGTTGTCGCGTTTTACCTGAGCCAAAACGTTCGCTGCTTGCTCACCACCCATAACCGATATTCGAGCGTTTGGCCACATCCATAGGAATCGTGGACTATAAGCTCTACCGCACATGCCGTAATTACCTGCACCAAAACTACCTCCGACAATAACGGTAAATTTAGGAACTTTTGCACAGGCAACTGCCGTTACCATTTTTGCGCCATTTTTAGCAATGCCGCCATTTTCGTATTTCTGTCCGACCATAAAGCCAGTGATGTTTTGCAAGAAAACAAGCGGAATGTTTCGTTGGCAGCAAAGCTCAATAAAATGTGCGCCTTTCAGTGCTGACTCTGAAAACAAGATTCCATTATTAGCAATTATTCCAACGGGGTAGCCATGAATTCTAGCGAACCCACAAATTAAGGTATTGCCATAAAGAGGTTTAAATTCATCAAACTCGCTACCATCAACGACCCTTGCGATAATTTCTCTAATATCAAAAGGTTTGCGGGCATCGGTTGGTATTATTCCGTACAAATCTTCTTTAGGGTACAAAGGCGCGACGGTTGGTTTTACATCCCAGTACTGGTGCTTTTGTTTATTGATATGAGAAATAATTGTTCGCGTTAGTCCAAGGGCGTGTTTGTCATCTTGCGCATAGTGATCTGTTACTCCCGACGTTCTGCAATGCACATCGGCACCACCAAGGTCTTCTGCCGATACCTCTTCACCGGTAGCGGCTTTTACTAGGGGAGGGCCTCCGAGGAAAATAGTACCTTGTTCTTTAACGATAATACTCTCGTCCGCCATCGCTGGAACGTAAGCGCCACCGGCAGTACAACTACCCATAACGACGGCAATTTGAGGTATATTTTTAGAAGACATATTGGCTTGGTTAAAAAATATGCGACCGAAGTGATCTCTGTCCGGAAAAACTTGATCCTGCTGAGGCAGATTTGCGCCGCCAGAGTCAACTAAATAGATACACGGTAAATGGTTTTGCTCGGCAACTTCTTGAGCTCTCAAATGCTTTTTGATGGTTTCTGGAAAATAAGTGCCTCCTTTGACCGTAGCGTCATTAGCGACAATGACACATTCTTGGCCATTAACTCGACCAATGCCAGTAATAATTCCTGCCGATGGAACTTGATTATCGTACATGTCATAGGCTGCAAATTGTGAAAGTTCGAGAAAAGGTGAACCAACGTCCAGTAGCTGGCGTACGCGTTCTCTTGGCAGCAGCTTACCGCGAGAGATGTGTTTATCTTGCCTCTCTTTTCCTCCGCCCTGTGCAATAGTCTGCATCTTTTCACGTAGGTCATCTATAAGCGTTTTCATTGAGTGCGCGTTGTCGCGAAACTCTTGGCCTTTGGCATTCAGTTGGGTTTTTATTACGGGCATCTATTTTTCCAGGGGCGTCTAGTGGGATTAAAGTTCGTTCATGACAGAACGGCTGATCACTAATTTTTGTACTTCACTGGTTCCTTCATAAATCTGACAAACGCGAACATCTCGGTAAAAACGCTCAACGGGAAAGTCATTCAGGTAGCCATAACCTCCAAAGACTTGAATAGCCTTTGAACAAACCTTTTCAGCCACTTCGGAGGCAAATAGTTTTGCCATCGAAGCTTCCTTAAGGCACGGTTTTCCGGCATCTTTCAAGCGTGCTGCTCTTTGCACCATTAACCGAGCGGCATCTAGCTCAGTTGCCATATCTGCAATCATAAAGCCAATTGCCTGATGTTGGTGAATTTCCTTTCCGAAGGCGCTACGTTCATTAGCATACTGCTTGGCAGCATCTAAAGCTGCTCTCGCGATTCCCACAGATTGCGCTGCTATACCTATCCTTCCTCCTTCTAGACCGGAAAGGGCAATCTTGTAACCTTCGCCTTCTTTTCCAAGTAGGTTTTCTTTCGGTATTTTACAGTCCTCAAAGGATATTTGAGCGGTATCAGATGCGTGTTGTCCCATTTTGTGTTCAACATTTGTGACGTTGTATCCAGGGCTGTTGGTCGGAACGATAAAAGCAGAAATGCCTTTCTTTCCAGCGTTTGCGTCAGTTACTGCGAAAACGATTGCGGTGTCAGCATTTTTACCGGAGGTTATAAATTGTTTAACACCATTGATCACATAATGGTCATCAACCAGCTTTGCTTTGGTTCTAAGATCGGATGCATCTGATCCGGCATGAGGTTCGGTTAAACAAAATGCACCTAGATGTTTACCCGAGGCTAGCGGTTTTAGAAAGTGTTCTTTTTGATAATCATTTCCAAAATTTAGGATTGGCATGCAACCAACAGAGTTAGTTACGCTTATGACCGTAGAGCAGGCTGCATCACCAGCACCGATCTCTTCAAGAACAAGTGATGCTGAAAAATAACCAATATCACTGCCACCCCATTGTTCTGGAACTAACATGCCGTAAAAACCTAATTCGCCTAACCCTCTTAGCGCTTCGCTGGGAAAGGTTTTATTCCTATCCCATTCCGCTGAATTTGGTGCTATGACTTCTTCAACGTACTGCCGAGCAGCATCTTGAATCATTGTTTCTTCTTCGTTTAAGAACATATCTTAATCTCTTTTAATGAACCGATTAACTGCATTTGAAAGTGACAACTCTTGCAATTAATCGAAAACAGATAAACATAAGTAGCAATTTTTAGATTAGCTCAACGGCCATTGCTGTTGCCTCTCCACCGCCAATACATAATGACGCGACACCTTTATGTTTGCCGTATTTTTTTAATGCAGCAATTAGTGATACTAATATCCTAGTACCGCTGGTTCCTATAGGGTGTCCTAACGCACATGCGCCACCGTGGATATTGACTTTAGCTGGGTCTAATTCTAGCTCTTTAATAGCTGCCATTGTAACAACCGCAAAGGCTTCATTAATTTCATAAAGATCAACGTCAGACTGAGTCCAGCTAACATCTTCAAGCAGTTTTTTCATAGCTGTTACCGGAGCAATTGTAAATTCTGCTGGTTTTCTAGCATGGGTCGCATGACCAACAATTTTTGCCAACGGATTCAGTCCACGCTTTTCAGCTTCAGACTGTCGCATAAGAACGACGGCTGCAGCGCCATCAGAGATTGAACTGGCATTAGCAGCAGTAACGGTTCCGTCTTTTTTGAAAGCAGGGCGAAGCGATGGGATTTTTTCAGGTCTTGCCTTTAATGGTTGCTCATCGTGTTCAACAACCGTTTCGCCTTTGCGAGACTTAATTGTTACAGGTGTTACTTCTTCATCAAAGGAGCCGTCTTCAATGGCTTTTTTTGCCTTAGCTAAAGAGTTAATTGCGAAATCATCTTGTTGTTCACGGGTAAATGAATAACGATCCGCGCAATCTTCCGCGAATATCCCCATAGCTTTACCTTCGTAAGCATCTTCAAGACCGTCGAAAGCCATATGATCCAGTAGTTGACCATGACCAAATCGATAGCCGCTGCGAGCTTTTGGTAACATATGCGGGGCATTACTCATGCTTTCCATTCCACCAGCTACCATAACTGAATTGGTTCCAGCGCGAAGTAGATCATTAGCAAGCATCACGGATTTCATTCCCGAGCCACATACCTTGTTAATCGTTGTACAACCGGTTGATAACGGTAATTCCGCGGCTAAAGCTGCTTGCCGAGCGGGAGCTTGGCCTAAGGCTGCCGGCAATACGCAACCCATAATCACTTCTTCAACATCGTTGCTATCAACGCCAGCTCTAGCAACCGCTGATTTGATTGCACTAGCGCCAAGATCGGTGGTTTTTACCGACGATAAATCGCCCATAAATCCGCCCATTGGAGTTCTAGCCATACCTACAATTACAATTGGATCGTTAGACATTTTCTTATTCCTGTTTATTAAAAGAAGCTCCTTGTGCAGGAGCTCAATTCGTTTAATTGGTTTAATCTTAAATTCGTCAGAATAATTTGTTTATTATTCGCTACGCGGTTTCGTTGAATAGTTCTCTACCAATCAACATTCTTCGAATTTCTGAGGTACCTGCACCAATCTCATAGAGTTTTGCGTCGCGCAGTAACCTTCCAGTGGCAAACTCGTTAATGTAACCGTTGCCGCCTAAACATTGAATTGCTTCTAAGGCCATTTGAGTGGCTTTTTCTGCAGCATATAAAATCACGCCAGCGGCATCTTTGCGAGTTGTCTCACCTCTGTCACAGGCTTGTGCTACTTGGTAAACATAAGACCTCGTTGCATTCATTGTGGTGTACATGTCAGCCAATTTGCCCTGCATTAGTTGAAATTCACCAATAGCTTTACCAAACTGTTTTCTTTCATGGACATAGGGTAAAACAATATCCATACAGGCTTGCATTATTCCTGTTGGTCCACCTGAAAGCACCACACGTTCAAAATCTAATCCGCTCATTAATACTGCAACACCGCGATTCAATTCGCCAAGAATGTTTTCTTTAGGAACCTTGCAGTCTTCAAATACTAGTTCGCATGTATTTGAGCCACGCATGCCAAGTTTGTCAAGCTTTTGAGCGGTTGAGAATCCTTCAAAACCTTTTTCTATTAGAAAGGCTGTAATACCTCTTGAACCAGCCGTTTTATCGGTTTTCGCATAAACGATTAATACGTCAGCATCAGGACCATTAGTTATCCACATTTTGTTACCGTTAAGGCAATAGTGGTCTCCCTTATCGTCGGCTCGTAATGACATACTAACAACGTCGGAACCTGAGCCTGGCTCACTCATAGCCAATGCTCCGATATACTCTCCAGAACATAAGTTAGGGAGATATTTCATCTTTTGTTCTTCAGTACCGTTTTTCCTTAATTGGTTTAAACAAAGGTTAGAATGTGCCCCGTAGCTTAATCCTATACTCGCAGACGCTCGGCTTATTTCTTCCATGGCGACCACATGCTCTAAATAACCTAGCCCAGAGCCCCCATACTGTTCTTCTACAGTTAACCCCAGCAAACCCATTTCACCAAACTTTTTCCATAAATGATTAGGAAACTCGTTTGTTTGGTCAACCTGTTCGGCGATTGGTGCAATCTCTTTCTCCGCGAACGCTCTTACGGAGTCACGGATCATATCTGCAGTTTCACCTAAATTGAAGTTAAGACTCATTGTCGTTGTTGCCTCTTTATTTGAATATCTTTTATAGAAAGGATATGTAATGGGTTATTAGGTTAGTCGGTTTTCTAAGTCGGTCAATTCTTGCAACATCGTTTTAATGTCTTGCTGCTGTTGTGCTAATGCTTCTCTTCGTTGCTTGATCTTGTCCAGTAGCAGTTGGGTTTGTTTTTTTTCACCGCTAGGGGAGCCATACATTGAAATAATTTCTCTTATTTCAGCAAGAGAAAAGCCGATGCGTTTACCTCGAAGAATCAACTGGAGACGAACTTTGTCACCTTTTGTATAAACGCGCTGTGAACCTAGGCGTTGCGGTGCAATTAGTTGTTCTTGCTCATAGTGGCGAATTGAGCGAGGCGTAATACCAAACTCTCTGGATAGTTCAGTTATGGTGTAAGTTAAAGGAGTAGGTTCATTCATTGGGTCGATTATAAGTTACCTTTACGTTAACGTAAAGTGTGCTCGGTAGGTTTTCATTCTGGTTAGACCACGAATAACCATTGAAATTTGAGGGGTAAGCTTTATAGTCCGCTACATTTGTTGGCCGATAGATAGCTGACCAATGCCAGCATAGTTCTCTGCCTAGTATTCGGAGTAAAGTTCTTGGAGCAAAGTCCTTGGAGCAAAGTTATCGGCGCAAAGTTATCGGCGCAAAGTTCTAGGCGATTGTATTCGGGGACTGCCATGGCGACCGATATGACGGTGCAGCTTTGCTTTAATCGCTTATTTGGAGGCAAGACCTTTCTAAACTAGCCGTTATGCTCTAGAATCGCTGTTCTAACGATTAGGTCAATGGTGAATCGATCACTATTCGTTTAAGCATCCACTTACATTTGTCGACGCGGAGAATCATATGCGACTAATTCTTCTTGGCGCTCCAGGCGCAGGAAAGGGCACTCAAGCTCAGTTTTTGACTTCAAAATATTCAATCCCTCAAATTTCAACAGGTGATATGTTGAGAGCTGCTGTTAAGGCTCAAACCCCGCTAGGTATTGAAGCTAAAAAGGTGATGGATGCGGGTGAACTTGTTTCTGATGAGATCATTATTGGACTAGTTAAGGAAAGGGTTGTACAAGACGATTGTGAAAACGGATACTTGCTTGACGGTTTCCCACGCACAATTCCACAAGCCGACGCAATGAAAAGTAATGGTATCAATGTTGATTATGTGGTTGAAATTGATGTTGATGACTCTGAAATCGTTCAGCGTATGGCCGGTAGAAGAATGCATATGGCTTCAGGAAGAACTTACCATGTGGTTTATAACCCACCTAAAGTTGACGGCATCGACGATGCAACTGGCGAAGAGTTAGTTCAACGGGGTGACGACAAAGAAGAAACAGTTAAACAGCGATTGGGCGTTTATCATGCGCAAACAAAACCATTAGTTGATTATTATTCGCAATGGGCTGAAACCGGACAAGAAGGCGCTCCTAGTTATGTGAAAGTAGTGGGTGTTGGAAGTTTAGAAGACATTCGTGACAGTATTTTTAGTGCTTTAGGTTAAGATTTTTATTGTTTGGTCAGGCGATGGTCAGTTGATTGTCGCTTGCCAATAGAACAATAAAGAAATAATACAAATGAGTAAAAGAGCAATAAAATTGTTAAGCAAAGTCTACGTTTATTAAGCTTTCTCAAAGCCTGTAGACACTCTCTGGTTTTAGTCATTGAAACCAACTAATGTGCTCCAAAGCGTTCGACATATTGCTAATATGTGTCCGCGCTAAATAAAACACATGAACTCCTTATAAGCAATACAATCAAATGTCTGCAGATATTACCTAAGCAGGACCTTTTTGCGACTGATGTTTTCTATGAGAATAAACAATGAAGATAAGAGAAGCCACACAAGAAGATTGGAAAGCTATTTGGCTTATTTTTCATGAGATAGTTTCCTTAGGCGATACCTATGGTTTTGCCACGGATACCACAAGCGAAGAGGCACAAAACATTTGGCTAAGCTCACCACGTAAAACCTACGTTTTTGAAGAGCATAATGACGTTTTAGGCTCATATTACTTGAAAACTAACTTTGCCGGTCCGGGCGGCCATGTTTGTAATTGCGGTTATATTGTTTCTTCAAATGCCAGAGGGAAGGGATTAGCCACCGCAATGTGTGAGCACTCCCAAAAGATAGCTAAAGAACTTGGTTATAAAGCTATGCAATTTAATTTTGTCGCATCGAGCAATGAAGGTGCCTCCCGTTTGTGGGAGAAACTTGGCTTTGACGTAGTAGGGCCATTGCCTAGAGCCTTTAAACACCCTGCTAAAGGTTATGTCGATGCTTTGGTCATGTATAAATGGCTGGATAACGAAAGCAGAAACAGTAGTAACTAGCAAAGTGCAATCTTTCAGTAATCAATCAGCATAGCTTAGGCAAAACCCATTAGCGAAACTTCCTAACCAAGTTTAATTCCGAACAATAAAGTGGCTACTTGGTCAAAGTGATTCACAAAACTAACGCTGAGCCCCTTTGTTACGTGTTTAGGGAGTTTCTGATAACGACTTCTTACTTCTTCAGGCAGAATCAAATTATTGATGCCTTCGCGTTTTGCGGCTATTACTTTTTCCCGTATCCCGCCAACCGCTAATACCGCCCCGGTAAGCGTCATTTCTCCTGTCATCGCGAATTTAGCTTTGATTTTCTTTTTGAGAACAAGAGAAAGTAAGGCGCTGGCCATCGTTATTCCTGCGCTCGGGCCGTCTTTTGGCGTTGCACCTTCAGGGACATGTAAATGAATATAGGTTTTGTCTATTGCATCTTCCTTTATTCCGTATTTTTCCAAGTTTGCAGCAATGTAGCTATAGGCTATTTGAGCGGATTCTTGCATTACATTGCCCAGCTGACCGGTTAGCTTGAAACCTCTAGATTGGCTATGAATGCGAGCTGCTTCAATGTTAAGTGTAACGCCTCCTAAGGAAGTCCATGCTAATCCTTTGGAAATACCGACTCCAGTAAGATGAGATTCTTTTGAAAACAGCGGCATTCCAAGAAAATCGTTAAGGTTCTTGCCATTAATGCTAATTTTCTTTTTATCTTGATTGACCAGAGAAACGGCTGATTTTCGTATGACTTTTGCTAATAGTTTATCGAGCTGACGCACGCCAGCTTCTCGAGCGTAACCATTAATAACCGCTTTAATCGCGGAGTCGCTGATTGAGAGTCTTGAACTTTTAATACCCGATTTTTCAAGCAATTTTGGCCACAGGTGTTTTTTTGCAATTTGTAGCTTCTCTTCAGCGATATATCCAGATAACCGAATTGTTTCCATTCTGTCCAGTAGTGGTCGAGGAATGGTGTCTAACTGATTAGCCGTACAAATAAATAAGACTTTTGATAAGTCGAAACGAACGTCTAAATAATGATCTAAGAATTGGTTATTTTGTTCGGGATCAAGAACTTCAAGCAATGCTGAAGAGGGATCACCTTGAAAGCTCGAACCGACCTTATCAATCTCATCGAGCATGATTACGGGATTTGACGACCCTGTTTCCGCAAATGCTTGAATTATTTTACCGGGCATTGCTCCTATATAAGTTTTCCGATGGCCTTTTATCTCCGCTTCATCGCGCATTCCGCCAAGAGAAAAGCGAAAGAATTCTCGTCTTAAAGCGCTAGCAATAGATTTGCCAATAGAAGTCTTTCCAACGCCTGGTGGACCGACTAGGAGGATGATCGAGCCCGAAATTTCTCCCTTTAAAGCGCCTAGAGCAAGGAACTCTATGATTCGACTCTTGACGTCATCGAGCGCTGAGTGATGCTTATCCAACGCAATCTTAGCGGAGCGAAGACTCATATTATCTTCGGTATACAAGCCCCATGGTAATCGAGAGAATACGTCCAGATAATTTCGGGTAACCGCGTACTCCGGTGAACCAGATTCAAGAACCGAAAGTTTATCTATTTCATCGTCAAACTTAGTTCTTGCCGGCGCGGGTAGTTGCTTAGATTGAATATTTTTGTGGAATCGTTCAACATCAGCTGTTTTGTCGTCTTTCGCAATCCCCAATTCCTTTTGGATAGCCTTTAACTGTTCTTTTAGGAAGAAGCGTCTTTGGTGTTCTGAAAGCGTATCTTCAACCTTATCCTGGATTCCTTTTTGAAGCTCAGCGACCTCAAGTTCCTTCTTAATTAGGACTAGGACTTTCTCCATCCGCTTTTTTAGATGAACGGTTTCAAGAACGTCCTGCAGCTCTTGGCGGGTAGCGGTAGTCACGCTTGCCGCGAAGTCTGAAAGCTGAGATGGCTCGTTTGGGTTAAATCGATTAAGAAAGAACTTTAGTTCTTCACTATACAGTGGGTTTAAAGGCACCAGTTCTTTAAGTGCGTTTATTATTGCTACCGCATAGGCTTTTAGTTCATCGCTTTCGCTATATTCTGGTTCAACCGGGTATTCCACTTCAACCAGGTAGGGGGCTTCTTTGGTAAGCCATTTCTTGATTCTGAAGCGTTGAATGCCTTCGGCGATAAATTGAACCTTTCCAGAGGTTAAAACCGGGTGGTGAATTTTGGCTAATGTCCCCACTTTAAAGAACTCTTCCGGCTTTGAATGTTCGGTTTTCGCGTTTTTGACCAACACCAATCCAGTAATATTATTATGGTCCTCGGTTATATATTCGATGGTATCTTGCCAATCTTCCTCATTCATTAAAATTGGAATCGTCTGCGGGGGAAAAATTGGTCTTTCGGAAATAGGTAGCAAGCACACTTGCTTCGGAAGGTAGTTTCCTTTGTTACGTTTTTTGCCTAGTTTGCTTACCATGTTAAGGAATCCCTATTGAGAGAAGATGAAATCATTGTAAAAATGTCGATTTAATGCCGGTTTGAGCTAAATGAAAACATCGCAATTAAAGGAAACTGATGCACTTAGCGTTCCTGTTATTACCAGCGGATTAGATGTCAACACAGCTATGACGGTTACAACTTAATTATCTTTGAATTTTTGGTGTTTATTTAAGCTATGAAAAGTATAGCAACTAAAATGTATTCCGGTAGTTTTTAGCAGAATGGGTTTAGAGCCGCTTTTTGCGGTGTTATGCTGCTCTTGATTAACCGCAATGGTTTAAAGTTTGGGCGGTTTGCAGCCGATAACCTAGTTATGGTAAATTGATTGTTTTTTAAACATCTAGCATTTTTAATAACCAGCACGAGAGATTTCAGGATGAATATCGGTGAAATTAGCAAGCCAAGTGTAGAGCGAGCTCAAATTAAGCGTAAGAAGCTAAACGTTCACGCTAGTGAAGCTATAGAAGAAACCCATCCCATTGACGATAGCGTTGAACTTTCCGAAAATTCTCGGAAAAAGCTATTAGCGGAAGGAAAAGGAAAAGAAAGCCACAAAAACGCTAGCTACGAAGAGGAACCTGCCGAAAACGAGGATCAAAAAGTTGCGAGGCATATTAACTTCTCGGTTTAATTCGCTTTATTGCAATGCCAATGATGGTTTTTACGATCGTCTTTTAGGTTTTATCGATTAGAATTTTCTCATCCATTTTTAATATTTTGAATCAGCGAACAATGATAGAAGTAGATACCTGATGACCAACGTTGATATGCAACAATCTTCCCTTGTAGATTATGACATCAAGAACTTGATGAGTCAGACTCGTTTGTTGGCCTCTGATTATAGAACTCAAACGGGCCACGCGTTGCCGGTAACAGAAGAGTTAGCTCGGTTTGATGCGATTTCTCTGCTTGGTTTGATTAAAGCTGCTAAAGATGAAGGTATTGACGCTATAAACACAAATAGCAACACTGATGGCTCTCAATTGGGAGAGCGTAGATACCTAATTAAAGGACGAGTCATATTTAAAGGCGGTAAAGCCAGGCAAAAGCTCGGGCAACTTAGTTTAGATCTTGATTGGAATCACCTGTTAATGGTTATTTATGACGCCGACTATTTGCCGACACAAATTTATGAAGTTGATCGGCAAATAATTGAAAAAGAGCTTTCAGGCTCAACGAAAGATAAACGTGGTTCAATGACTGTCGCAAAATATAAGGCGATCGGCGAGTTAGTGTGGCAAACTAGCGCCGACTAAAAATATTTTGGACTAATCTCGATTGAAAATCTCTGATCAGCAAATTGTTAATTGTCTGAGTGATGACGGCGAATTTGCTCTCTCAAACCCTCTGTTTAAACCAAGAGCTGAACAGCAACAAATGGCTGTTGCAGTAAATCAAGCTATTCAAAAAGGTGACAACTTAGTTGTTGAGGCTGGTACGGGGGTCGGTAAGACCTTTGCTTACTTGCTACCAGCATTACTTTCTGGAAAACAGGTTGTTGTCTCAACAGGCACTAAGAACTTGCAGGAACAGCTATTTAAACGCGATCTTCCGGCAATTCTCAAAATTCTAAAGTTAAATCCTCGCACTGCGTTATTGAAAGGGCGTAACAACTATTTGTGCTTGTATCGTCTTGAAAATACACTAGCATCTGGTCGACTCCCAGACCCGAGCGCTGTAAAGCAGTTAAACGTTGTTAATCGTTGGCGAGATAAAACGGTGACCGGTGATTTAGGCGATCTTTCGACACTGCCTGAAAATGCTTCAATCCTACCGCTTGTAACCAGTACAACAGACAACTGCTTAAACCAAGATTGTCCATTTATTGATGAGTGCCACTTGGCTATCGCGCGTGAGAAGGCCAGAAAAGCCAAAGTTTTAGTGGTTAATCATCACTTATTGTTAGCTGATTTAGTTTTGAAGGAAGATGGGTTTGGTGAACTACTGCCGGATACGGATATTTTTGTTATTGACGAGGCCCACCATTTAAGCAAAATTGCCTATCAGTTTTATGGTAATTCACTGACCAGTCGGCAGGTGACAGAGCTGTGTAAGGAAGTGGAGCTAGAGTACAGAACTCAAGTCACGGACAGCCGAGACTTATTGTTAGAATCGGAGCGACTGGCTAAGGAAGTTAAAGAGTTTCGTCTCGCACTGCCTAATTTCGATATCAAAGAAGAGTGGAAATACGATCAAAAGCGTCAAGCATCTATCGAGTTATTAATAAATAAAATCAATGTGTTAACTGAAGTTGTTAAAGTAAATTCGACACGTACCAAAGCATTGGAATCGTGTTTTGAAAGGTTACTCAAATTTAAACAAACACTTTTAGACTTCACCGATCAGCAGCAAGATATGAAACCTAGAATTAATTGGTATGAAACTAATAGAAATGGTTTTCGATTAAACTCTACCCCATTAGATGTTGCTGAATTGTTCCAAGCTAGCCGGTCACGCTATTCAGATTCAAGTTGGATTATGACATCGGCAACCTTAACCGTTAATGATAATTTCGAGCATTATGTCAATGAATTAGGATGGCAGCAGGTCAATCAATGTTGTTTACCTTCTTCTTTTGACTATCACAACCAATCTTATCTTTACGTACCTAGAAACTTACCATCACCAAATCATCAAGCTCACACCACTGCGGTTGTTGAAGCGGCGTTACCTTTGCTGCAGGTAGCACACGGGCGGGCGTTTTTGTTGTTTACGAGCCATCGAGCGCTTAAGGTGGCCGCCGAAAAGCTCAGAGGTTATGAGGTTTTCAACTGCTTAGTACAAGGCGAGGCCAGTAAAGACGAACTGTTAACGCGTTTTGTTGCCGAGGAAAACTCTGTTTTGGTTGCAACCGGCAGTTTTTGGGAGGGGGTCGATGTTTCGGGTCGGGACTTGGCGTTGGTGGTAATCGATAAACTTCCTTTTGCTCCGCCGGATGATCCCATTCTAAATGCCAAAATAACTCGTTGTCGTCAAAACAAAGGCAATCCGTTTTATGAGTTGCAAATTCCAGATGCTGTTTTAACGTTAAAACAGGGGGTTGGCCGTTTAATTAGAAGCGTAAAAGATAAAGGGGTCGTTGCAATCTGCGACGCTAGAATTGTTGGAAAAGAGTACGGTGGCATGTTTATAAATAGTTTGCCAGATATGAAGCGAACCCGTGAAGAATCAAAAGTGGTGGAATTTTTGGCTACTTATTTGGCTGAAGAAGAGGCTGAATAGTCCAAAGCGTTACGTTTTGTCGATGACAGCTTGTTATGGTTGTTTTACCATTACAACTTCATACCGTAAACGTTAACCAAGCTAAGAGTTAAGTATGCGTCGAGTGAAACAATAGTCGACATAATTATGTCGTAGAGAATAATAGAAATGAGTGAAAATATACTAGCAATTGATGCTTCCACGGAGGCGTGTTCGGTAGCTCTAAGCTGTGGTTCAGAGGTATTTGAAGAGTTTCATTTAGCGCCTAGAAAACACGCGGAACTTCTACTGCCGTTGGTAGATTCTGTTTTACAGCGAGCATCGATAGCTTTAAGCAATGTGGATGCGATTGCTTGTAGTTTAGGGCCCGGCGCATTTACTGGATTGCGTATAGCAATTTCAACCGCGCAAGGTTTGGCTTATGCTGCAGGCATACCCTGTATTGGTGTCTCATCGCTTGAAACACTTGCCAATCAAGCTTTTGAACAGCATTCAAGTAATTACGCTTTAGTATCGATAGATGCTCGAATGAATGAGGTTTATTTCGCTTCGTTTAAGAGAGCCGAGAATAATCTGCCTCAGTTGATTGATTCTGAACAAGTGATAGCGCCAAGTAATTTAGTGCTTCCAGCTGAAATTACTGATCTATTGAGAGGGCGAACGCCGCTCGATATTCCGGTTGTGAAAGTGGGGAATGGTTGGCAAGTTTATAACTACAGCGATGATTTAAAGTCGTTTGAGCAGCCTGATACACAGTTACTTTACCCAAATGCAAAATACATGCTGCCAATTGCTAGTAAAGCCTTTTATGATAAACAGTTAACAAAAGCTGAGTTCTTACAACCAGTTTATCTAAGAAATAACGTCGCTAAGAAGAAATCTGACCAAAAATAGCCTATAATCGGTAGCTCGCTGGTCATAATTTAGGCTATTTTTTAATAAATGCCAATACTAAAAGGAGGTAGCAGTGAATATTAATCCAACTCTATCACCTCTAGTAACGCCTGCTCCCACAACCACGCGACCTTCTACCAATAACCGCAACTTAGCTGAACTATCGGTTGATGAGGCTCGTGAAGCCAAGCCGGTTTCTAATACTGATAATCAGGTTAACAGAACCTTAGGCCAAGAAAACAGCTTTAATGCCAATCAATTTGAGCGAATTAGCCGCCTCCCAACTAATGACGACTCTGAACCACTGCAAACTGGGCCAAATAGTGGTGCAATTTCAGAGTATGTGCAAACTGAATCGATTGAGAAACGGCAAGCTTTAGAGTCCCTAGTTGGGCTTGATTTGTTCGTTTAATTTACCGGCGCAAACTTCGTTCGTACAAATATTCTTTTATGCGCCGTAATTGGGCGTTTATTCTTTCCCGTGCGTAGGGATCCTCGGTATGGGCATTAAGGGCTTGGTAGTATTGATTTCTTGCTCCCGATAAATCACCTACTGACAATAGGTAATTACCTTCTGTTTCATAAACCTCTGACAGAAATCCCGCTTCTTCTTGAGCACGAGATAGAAGTTTGAGAAGGTGAGGGGCAAAAATAGTCATATGCACATTTTCTAACAGCAGCTCTCGAGCTTCAGCTGGTGAATTGTTCGCCAGTAATAGTTTTGCATTCATTTCAACTAAAGCGAGGTTACCAGGTATCTTGTCAAGCATGTTCTGCATGATTGGTAAGGAGCGCTTTGCATTTTCGCTTTCTATATCAAGTTCCGCAAGTGCAATTGCATAGGAAGTTTGACCAGGGTGCTTTTTGGTTAAATCTAACAAAATACGTTCTGAGCGTTCAAATTTCTTGCCTTTTAACAAAAGCAGGGCATAACCATATAACAGTTCATCAGTTTTAAACTCATTGTTTTCGTATTGTTGCCGAGCTGCGTCCAAAACCACTGGGGTTATTTTAGTGGTTAGCGCTTTTATTTTCTGTTTGATTAGCTGGTAAGTAGGTTTTTCAATTACTGGCCGCCTAGGTAATTCCGCTGCTCTGAGTCTAGCATCAGTAATTCGGTTTCGAGAAAGCGGGTGGGTTTGCAAAAACTCAAAGCTGTTATTACGATAGCGCGAGTTTTGCTGCATTTTCTCGAAAAAAGTAACAACTGCGCCAGGATCAAAGCCTGCTCTATACATTGTGTTGATACCAATGCGGTCTGCTTCCGACTCATTTGAACGTGTATGATTGATAATAGCCTGCTGGGTAAGGCCTTGTGCTCCGGTTAGCGTGGCCATTCCTGCGTCACTGCTCCTTGATTGAGTTGCTATCAGTATAGCGGCAGCAAATGCGGCTAAAGAAGGCAGAGATAATTGGTTTTGCAGCTCAATACGACGAGCTAAGTGGCGTTGAGTAACATGAGCAATTTCGTGCCCTAGAACCGATGCTAATTCGCTTTCTGTATCGGTTCGACTAATAAGGCCAGTATGAAGACCTATATACCCACCAGGTAATGCAAAAGCATTTAGACTATTTTGCTCAACCACAAAAAATGAAAACTGTCGATCGGAGGCTGCGGGGTTGTTCTCTACAAGTCTAAAGCCTAAATGTTGAATATAATCGTTGACCTCAGCGTCATTCATCAGTGGAGCAAATGCTCGTAGCTGTCGCATGTAAGAATCGCCGACCGCCTGCTCTTCCGCAAGGCTAAAAACTTGAGAGGCGCTGCTACCAATATCTGGAAGGTTGTCATCTGCGGCGGTTGAAAAACTGATCATTAAGAAACTAATTAACGAAAGTTTAAAGGTTAATAATTTACGCATTGGTTAGTTTTACTTCTAATTCGTTATAGACAGACAGTTTGTGTAACAGCGATTCAACAGTTAGGATTCAAAATAACGTAATTAGTTCCGTTATATCCTTATATTATGCGCAATAGAGCTACCCGAATCTAGTGGGGCTGTCGGTAATTCGAGTTACATTAATAGGCAAACACTGTTAGCCCTTGTCATCAATTTATCCTTTACTGCTCAAAAGCTTATCATTAATGCTGGTTAAGAAACAGTAAACAAGCTGTAAACTGACGCTAATTATTTTGTTTCTAAATGGTTACGATTTGAGTGTGCTCCAAATAGGATTTTAGTGTTAAACTCATTTTTGTTAGTTCAGCATTAAATCGTCCTCGGTTAATTAATTATTTATGAATAGTCCGAAACAGCAAGTAGACGCTACCGGCTTAAATTGCCCAATGCCTTTATTGAAATTGAAGCAGGCCTTAAATGCTGTCTCGGCTGGTGAAGTGGTGCTGCTTATTGCTAGCGATCCAGCTTCAAAGCGTGATGTTTTGGCTTTTGCTAACATTACTGAGCAGGCGGTTGAGTTAGAAGAAAAAGATAACCTCTATTATTATTTAGTCACTAAAGGAGACCGGCCTTGATGGGACGACTTTTCATGCGTTGGTTTAAGCGTAATTTTTCCAATCCTCAGTCTGTCATATTGGCACTATTGTTATTGGCAGGTTTTTTGTCGATCTATCTAATGGGCGATATTTTGATGCCTATTTTAGTAGCGATTGTTTTCGCCTATCTTTTGGAGTGGGCAGTGGGGGCTCTTGAGCGCTATAAAGCACCTAGATTGGTTGCGGTAACAGCGGTTTTTATTACCTTTTGTACAGTAAGTCTGGGAATAATTATTGGTATTGTTCCTCTAGTTGGACATCAAGTTGAACTGCTGTTTTCTGACTTGCCTAATATGGCCGCCAATATTCAAGCCAAGTTATTAGAGTTACCTGAAAAATACCCAGATTTAGTGACTAAAGAACAGCTTGAGTTAGTAATACAGCAGTTGGGGGGAGGGTTAACCAACTTTGGTGATATCTTGGTTACTGTTTCACTCGCATCTTTTAAGAATATAGTAACAATATTGATCTATATGATACTCGTTCCCTTGTTAGTATTCTTCTTTCTGAAAGATAAGGTGGCTATTCTCAAATGGATGTCGCGTTGGGTACCTAGCGAAAGACAATTGTCTATGCGGGTTTGGAACGAAGTTGACGTTCAAATCGGTAATTATGTTCGCGGGAAAGTGGTTGAAATTTTTATTGTCGGCGTATCAAGTTATATAGCGTTTGTAATTTTTGGTCTTAATTACGCTGTATTATTAGGAGTTCTTGTCGGTCTATCGGTTTTAGTGCCCTATATTGGAGCTACGCTAGTAACCATTCCGGTTGCATTAGTCGGGTTAATTCAATTTGGTACAGGTGATACTTTACTCTATTTGATGTTCACTTATTTCATTATTCAAGCATTAGACGGAAATGTATTGGTTCCGTTACTGTTTTCAGAAACTAATAACCTTCATCCGGTAGCAATCATTGCCGCGGTACTCTTTTTTGGAGGAATTTGGGGGTTCTGGGGAGTATTTTTTGCTATTCCATTGGCAACTCTGGTAGTAGCTGTTATTGAAGCGCTGTCTGACTCAAAGGAGCCAGAACTTAAACTATAACTTAAGCTTGTTTTAGCGAAAGGTCAACGCCACTTACTTTGAGTGTCCCAAGTTTTTCCAATTTGTAGAGGTTGCCGTCGTCTTGACCTGTTGTTTCTAGGGTTCTGCTGGCGGCATCAACGCAAGTATCAAGGGAAAAATTCTTTAATTGGCTGGTGGTAGCAATGCCAATTGTTACGCTTACAACACCTAGTACTCGAGATGGTTTATTTTCAATATTCAAAGATTCTACCGCCAAGCATAATCGTTCAGCTATTTTCTCAGAACCTGACTTGCCAGTGTCTGGTAAAAGTACAATAAAGTCGTTTTCAAACATCCTACCGACAAAATCAGTGCTGCGGCTAAGGCTTTTTGAAATACAGCTAGCAACTGACTGCAGGCAAGTTTTAGCGGCTTCGCTTTCATAATATTCTTGGTATTCCTTAAAATAGTCCAGTCGAATGATTAGTACACTGGCTGATAACATTTGTCTTGCCATAATTGACCAATGTAATTGTGCTCTATCGATAAAATGATTGAAGTTGTATACCTGGGTAAGCGCGTCAAACATCTGCAGCTCCTTAGGTAAGTTCCTTATCTCGTTCAGCTGCTGTTGTGTGTTTATGAACCGTTCCATAACCTTGATCTTGGCTTGAAATAAGCGCTCATCTACTGGCTTGATTAGGTAATCATCTGCACCAACATCGTAGCCTTCAAGAAGATCTTCAATGTCATCCCGTTTACTAATAATAATGATCGGAACCCAGCTTTCTCTCATAGAGTCGCGGATAATTGATACGGTTTCAAAGCCATTTAAACCGGGCATTTCTACATCGCAAATAACAAGATCTGCGCCTTTCATTTCCATCATTTGAACGGCTGTTTCGCCATCTTTTGCCAACGTAATACTATGACCAGCATTTTTTACGTAGCTGGCAAGCTCTTGTTGAATTGTTGGACTATCGTCAATTAATAGAATATTCATTGTCGCACTTCTCTTTGTTTTGTAGCTGCTTACGAGCGTTAGCTCGGCGCAAAAATGTGAATATGTCACATTATTTAACGACGCAGTTATTTGTTCAAGCAGATATCAACTCAGTTAATTAAATTGTGACTCGCTTAACATATTGCCTGTTAAATCTCGTTATGAGCTATTTGCTTTCTCGCGAGCGGTTGTAACAGGGGTTGCCTTATTGTTTTATTGTTGCATTTGCAGTAATAGTATAAATAAAACAATTTTTAGGCAAATAACTACAGAGAATAATGGGGAAAGCTTCGGTGTCGATATAACGTATCGGAAAATAACCTATCGGAAAGTATCAGCCAGTTTTAAACTAGCGTAAGCAGTTATATTGTGTTTTTCGCAAAGAGGCTAGCTTTTGTACCGAGGTAGGTTTAACGCTTCTTTGTGTTAGTCCTTATACAAAAAAGCCTGCTAGAGACGCAGGCTTTATTCGGTTTTAGTCCTTAAATTTTGGACTAACCTAATTTACCATCAACTAATTTCGCTAAGTTGTTGATCGTCGAAAATAACTCAAAATCGAGGTCGTCGTCTTCTAGAACAATATCGAACTCTTCCTCAAGACCGCCTATCAAGCCAATAATTTGAATTGAATCTAAACCAAGCTCGCTCACTAGCTCCGAGTCATTGCTGATTTCTTCAGGGTTGACACCTACTAGTACTTTCTCAACGATTAGGTCTTTAATTCTATCTTGTGTACTTTTGTCTGACATCTTTCTTCTCCATAAAAATAATTTAACTTTATACTAAATCTTGCGCTTCTTTTTCTAAGGTTAGGCGGTCTACCTTACCTGAATTGTTCAATGGAAATTCGTCCATCTCATAGATGTGCGATGGTAACATATAATGAGGTAAGTAAGCCTTACAGTGTTTAAAAATCTCGGTATGGTCAAGCTTTGTCGTTTCCGTGCCACCCGTCGGTATAATGAAAGCGACTAGCTCTTCACCCAGTTTGTCTTTTTTATCTCGCTTTACTACCGCGCATTGTTCGACGTCGTCATGCTTAAGCACACCGCTTTCGATTTCACCTAATTCAACTCGGTAACCCCAGATTTTAACCATTTTGTCGGCTCTGCCTTTGTAAATCCAATTACCCTCTGAGTCTTGGAAAGTCACATCGCCTGTGCGATAGGCCATTTTTTCCGGCTCGCCAGGAACTTCAGTCCAGTAGGCAGCGCCTTCATTAGGTTTGCCCCAATAACCACTCATTAATGTCGGTCCGTAGATACATAGCTCGCCGCTACCTTCTTCATCATCAGGCCCGGAGTCAATAAAGGACATAGTACCCGGTAAAGGTAGTCCTATCGGTAAATTGTTATCACCTTCTGGTATATTGCTCGCATCAAAATAGGTACAAACGTTTGTCTCTGTAGGGCCATAGAGGTTGTAGTATTGTACGTCCTTTGGCAGATAGGCCTTAAATTGTCGACACATTTCAATTGGGAATACTTCACCGGCAAACAGAACAGTCTTAAAACTACTAAAGTCGCGCTTTTGCAGATTGCCATTCAGTGTTAATAGACTAAGAGCAGATGGCACCGCATAAATCGTAGTGATTTTATGTTGCTCTAAAAAGCCCGAAAGACGTGATGGGAACATCTTATATTTTTCAGGGACGATATATAAGCAGCCTCCACTTGATAGTCCGGTAAATAAGTCAAAGGTAGATAGATCAAAGGTAAATGGCGCTATCGACGCAATTCGATGAGATGGGTCAACGTTAAACTCATTCTTAGCCCAAGCGGGGAAGTATTGTGCTGCTTTATGTGAAACACAAACGCCTTTTGGCACTCCGGTAGACCCTGATGTATATAAAATATAAGCGATATCCGTAGGCGCTATGTTAACGTCAATTAATTTAGCTGTATCGCTGTTTTGTTGAAGATTGCACCATGTCTCTTCGCTAGTATTTAGTGTGTTAACGTTTTCAAGGACGACATCAGCATAGGGCTTATCAAAAAGTACCAGTTCGAAGTCTCCATTTTCAATAATTGCATTAACGCGATTTGCGGGCCAAGAGTTACCAAGAGGAACATAGGTATTTCCCGCTTTAAGGGTGCCTAGCAAAGCAACAATACAATCGATTCCTTTTGGTAGAATAAGTGCTACCCGTTTGCCAGGTGCATGCTGATTATTTAATAGCCAACTAGCAAATGCGTCAGAACGTTGGTGTAGTTCGGAATAGGTTAACTCAGCTGATTCTGTCCAAATCGCTGTATTTTCGGGGTGTTTTTTTGCTGCGTCAACTATGTCACCATGAATGGTTGCAAAATTGTTATCAGTTTCCATGCTTGAAAGCCCGTCCTTTTTATTTGATTTTGAGGGAGTCGTTATTAGGATTTGTTAGTTAATTGAGAGGTTAATCGTTAACGTTTTAACTGTTCAATTTTATTCTTAACACCATCCCATTTTTTTGCATCAGGCAACGGCTCTTTCATTTCGGTGATGTTATTATCATTCCATTCCTGAGCGAGGGTTGCGTTGAGTTCCAGGAATTGCTCTTGTCCTTCAGGTAGATCGTCCTCTTCAAAAATCGCTTCGGCAGGACACTCTGGCTCACATAGCGCACAATCAATACATTCGTCCGGGTCAATGACGAGGAAATTTGGCCCTTCATAAAAACAGTCAACCGGACAAACTTCTACGCAGTCCGTATATTTGCATTGAATACAGTTATCAGTAACAACAAAGGTCATTAATTTTCTCCGCCTTGCTTCAAATGAGTTAGTTGATAAATCAAATCAAGGGCTTCTTTCGGGCTTAATTCGTTGGGATCGGTATTTTCCAATATTTTGATTCGCGGGTCGAGTTTTTCTAGCTCAAAATTCGCACTCTTCGTCGTATCTTGCAGGTTTTTACTCGGATCTGCAGTCTTTTCAGTTCTAGTTTGGTGTTTTTGCTCTAATGCCGCTTGATAGTTAGATGCCTTAAGGGTAACTACTTGCGGCACGCCAGCAATATTTGCTACATGAATACCGTAACTTTTGCTCGTGGGGCCAGTATGGATTTGGTGGTCAAGGACAAGTTTTTCACCATGTTGTATTGCACCAAAGTGGAGGTTAGTTACATTACTGTTCTCAAGGTTCATTTCTGTTAACTCGAAATAATGAGTTGCAAATAAGGTGAAGGGCATTAGCGTGCGGCTCAAATGATCTAATGTGGCATAAGCCAATGCTAAGCCGTCGTAAGTACTTGTGCCTCGGCCGATCTCATCTAACAATACTAAGCTATTAGCACTAGCATTATTGAGGATGTTAGCCGTTTCGCTCATTTCTACCATGAAGGTCGAACGTCCACCTGCTAGGTCATCTGATGCACCTATGCGAGTATAAATTCCATCTAATATTGGAATAGATGCGGAATCCGCTGGGACGTAACTTCCACAGTGAGCGAGCAGGGCAATAATTGCAGTCATACGCATATAAGTGGACTTACCGCCCATATTTGGACCTGTAATGATGACACTTTTTTGTTTTTTGGCAAAATGAATATTGTTGGCGATAAAGGGTTCATCTTGATAGTGCTCTACGACTGGATGACGGCCATTGTTAATAGTGAAAGAATTACCTGTCTTGATGTTTGGTTTAACATAATTAGATTCAATCGCTATAACTGCGAAGCTTTGCAAAACGTCGAGTCTCGCTAATTGTTGAGCAGTTTCAGACATCGACTGTACACTAGGTTGCAGGCCATCTATTAGATCGGCGTAGAGTTGTTTTTCTAGCGCTAGTGCTTTTGCTTTTGCACTAAGAACGTCATCTTCTAACGCTTTTAGTTCTGGAGTAATAAAACGCTCTGCATTTTTAAGAGTTTGTCGCCTTGTATAGTGGGGCGGGGCCTTTTCAGATTGAGCCTTTGAAATCTCAATGTAAAAGCCATGTACTCGATTGAAGCCTACCTTTAAGGTATTTATACCTGTAACTTCGCGTTCACGGATCTCCATTGAGTCGAGCAGTGAACTAGCGTTTTCGGATAGAAATCTGAGTTCGTCTAGTTGCTGGTTATAACCTTCTTTAATTACATTTCCATCCCTAATAACAGATGGAGGCATGTCAACTAACGCTGCAGAAAGTAATTCTAAAGTTGGAGTATGTGGATTGATCTGATTTGCGATTGCTACTAAATTTGATTGCTCAGTTAGTTCTAGAATTGATTTTATGGCTGGCATCGCGTTGAGGCTATCGCGTAGCCCGGTCAAATCTCTGGGTCTACTGGTTTTTAGCGCTATTCTAGTTAGTATTCTTTGAATATCTCTAATCGGCTTAAGGGCGTTTTGAAGACTATCGAGTTCAACATTTTCTGTTAATGCCTGCACCGTTAATAGTCGATTATTGATGGCCGCTTCATTAATCAATGGAGCATGTAGCCAGTTCTTCATTAGTCGAGTACCCATTGCTGTCTTGCAACGGTTAATTACCTTGAATAAGCTTACCTCATCATCCGAAAAGATGTTTTCAGTAATTTCCAAATGCCGACGTGTGAAACTATTGATCTGCAATAGGTTAGAATGATCAAAGGGTGAAAGTTTCGAAATGTGCTGAAGCGCGCTTTGTTGAGTTAGTTTTGCATAATTAAGAACGCAGCCGGCTGCTGAAATAGCTGTGGTCATTTTGTCGCAGCCAAACCCGCTTAGATTACTAATATCAAAATGTCTAGTGAGCTGTTGATAGTTTTGACTGAAGTCAAATTGCCAGTCTTCCAAAAGTTTTACTGTGAAATTTAATTTAGATAACTCTTCACCGAGAGGTTCATGGCTCAAAATTTCGGCGGGTTTAAGTCTCGCTAACTCACCGAATAGGTCATTTTTTACCTTAAATTGATTGCAGTTAAAGTGGTTTCCAGCGAGGTCCATCCAAGCAATTCCGTAGGGAGAGCTTTGCTTGGTGTCAAAATAAACCGCCGCTAGTAAATTCTCGGAATGTTCCTCAAGCAGCGATTCTTCGCTAAGCGTTCCAGGGGTGATAACCCTAACAACTTTCCTTTCTACCGGCCCTTTGCTTGTCGCGGGGTCGCCGGTTTGCTCGCAAATAGCAACGGAGCGCCCTTGTTTGACTAATCTAGCAAGATAATTATCAACGGCATGAAACGGAACACCAGCCATTGGAATTGGGTCTCCATTAGCTTTCCCGCGATGGGTCAGTGTAATTCCTAGCCATTCAGCGGCGTTTTTGGCATCATCAAAAAACAGCTCATAGAAATCCCCCATTCGATAAAACAGTAAAATATCAGGGTGCTCGTTTTTGATACGTAAATACTGGCGCATCATTGGTGTATGGTTAGATAGATCGAGTTCAGCTTTCACAAGAATACATTTACAGTTCGTTTGTAATAGCTATTTTACGTGATAATGAGCGCTTTCCCTATAGCTAAATTAATATTCCTATGGGAGTATTTCTGAGAAACCAGAGGTAGACTTGGCATTGGACATTGGTTCAACAAGGGCTTAGGGAATCTTTGAGGCTGGGAGCATCAATGATCGCAAACTCTATTGGTCATTGACTGGTTGAGGAAATCTTATATATAAGCTGTCACTAAGGGCTATGCGAGGTTCAATATTTCCCGCTTCAGACTCGCACCGCTATCATTTGGTTATGAGTGCAGCATTTGAAGAGAGTAGCTGTTTTGAATTACTATTTAATTTTAGCAAAGAGTTATCCATAATTTTTAGCAAGAGGGTTTACAAACCATGAATGAGTTGCTCCTAGAACTGTCTAAAACCCTTGTTACTAGACAATTAAAGTTAGTAACCGTTGAGTCGTGCACTGGCGGGTGGATTGGAAAAACAGTTACCGATATTGCCGGAAGTTCCTCTTGGTTTGAAGCTGGATTTATAACCTACACAAATGAGTCGAAGAATCGCTTAGTGAATGTGCCAATGAGTTTGTTTGATGAGTTCGGAGCAGTATCAATAGAGGTTGCTAACGCCATGGCAAGTGGTGCAAACGCTATTTTTCCGCGGGCTATTGCTGTATCTGTAACAGGGTGCGCAGGACCTGGTGGAGGTTCTGAGACTAAGCCGGTAGGAACCGTTTGTATTGCGGTATGCCTCCATGGACAAGTAAACAGTCAGCGTTTTCTGTTCAAAGGAAACCGTGAACAGGTGAGGCGCTCCAGCGTCATTGAAGCGCTCAAAATGGTTATGGATGTGCTCGCTGTCAAATAACGCAGTTCGCGTATACCTATAACTCAGGTGTTTCTGTTGTTAGCAAACGGTTAGCCGTTAATGCGGGAAGTACTTATCTTTGGCCTTTAGAAAACGCAGCTCTAGCAAATGGTAACTTAAAGCAGCAATTAAAATGGTTACCACAAGTAAAATAGGCGTTCTCACATAGAACGACATATCGCTTAGTTCATGGCCTCCGAAATAGACGATTGGAAAATGGTAAACATAAAGGCCATAGGAAATTTTCCCAAGATAGGCGACTAGTTGGTTCTCGAAGATTAAAGGGAAGAACACCTTTTCTCTGATGTTGACTAATATCGCCGCGAAAAATATTGAGAACAAAGAGAAGCCCCAAATATACTTGTAACTATTCTCCATAAAGTTTTCATAGCCAAATGAGCGCAAGTTGAAACCGTTTCCAGACAAATAATCAGTACCATAACCGAGAATTAGCAAAATAATAAAACCAACTAATATTTTATAGTTTTTTACCGGTGCCCCATAGACTGCAAAGTATCCACCGATCGCGAAAGCGTCGAAACTAGACAAAGTAAATGAGTAGACAACCATTTCCACAGAGTTAAAACCTATACCGCTGTCACTTAAAACAAGTTGGGCTAATCCCCAACGAATAAATGGACCTGCAACAATGATAACGAGTAGCGCTTTCCTTACCGAAGACTTGTGAATTAAATAAATGACAAATGGCCATATTAAATAGAACTGTTCTTCTACAGCTAAAGACCAAAAGTGGGTAATTGTTTGCGTTTGTTCATAGGCGGAGGACATTGCGAAGAAGTTATATGTATAAGTGGCTGCGTACCAAATTTGTTGTTGGGTTCTAGCTAAGCGGTCATTGACGTCATAATTAAAATAATTCAGTGCAATATAAGCAATGATGCTTATGAGAATGAGGTAGAAAAAATAAAGTGGAAAGATTCGTAAGCTGCGACGCCCATAGAAATTTAGAAAGTAATTTTTGGTTGGAAGGTTATCCTTCATTTCCATAATGATAGGAGTTAGCAGGAATCCCGACAGGACAAAAAATGCATGTACGCCCATGTAACCAAAATCAAAAAAATCAACATGGAATAAGAATACCGCGAAGAAAGCGAAAAAGCGGAAACTATTGAGTCCTTTAACCATTGCGAGCGGTCCTTTTGTATGAGAGAAGCTGGCCACTTTCAATACTTGTGTTAAACAGCTTAAAACTTGGCGTTAAAATAACTAATTGGTTAGCTAGTGTCAAACCCAGAAAAAAGCCGAGAGTTTTCTCGGCTTTTTTAAGGCTATTGTCCCGTCCTGAAATAAGTTGACACTTTGGAGACTTATTATGGATTACCCTACGATCACAGAGAAAAGACGCTCTCAGAAAGATTATTCATTGGCTTTTAAACTGTCACTTGTCGAACAAGTTGAAAAAGGCCAGTTC
>CAJQOL010000024.1 GCA_905479925.1 uncultured Kangiellaceae bacterium
CTGTTTAGGGTTTGATGCTTGAGCCGCATTTTTAAGTGAGGCTACGTTACCAACGGATAAACCGGCATAGTTATGGGTAGGTCCAACTAGACCATCAAAATTTACTTCAAATGATTGATTCAAAAGGAAATCCTTATATTAAATAAGTCACGCCCTTACTTGCAATAGAATGGAACTGGTTGCCCCATATCTTTATTTGAGGAGAGAAGGGAAGATCCCCAAATCAAGATTTGAACCGATTATCTACCAAAACAGCCAGAATTTCAAAAAATTAATTGGTCGAATTGTCGGCTTTTGAATGTTTTGATGGGTGTGCGGCTTATTGACTCTTTTCGGCACTATCCGATATTAAGGGAAGGATAAAAGGTAATACATTTTGCATAATGATCGGTTGTGCTTTTTGGTTGGGATGAAGCCCATCACGTTGGGTTAACTCGGGTATGGTTGCAACGTTTTCAAGGATAAAAGGGATAAAGTCGACTTTGTCCTTTTTGGCTAGGTCAATAAATATTTGGTCAAATCGTTTGGTGTAGGTTCGTCCAAAGTTTGGTGGTAAATGGATGCCTGCAAGTATTACTTGTGCCCCTTGCTGCTGGCTCATATCAATCATTTTGGTTAGGTTAGCGCGGGTTGTTTTTAAATCGGTTCCACGCATGCCATCATTTGCACCGAGTTCAATAAGCACAATATCAGGACTGCTGACCTTGAGCTGTTGTTTAAACCTCATCAACCCACCGGAAGTGGTTTCGCCACTTATGCTGCCATTTTTTATGGAAACATCAAGGGAGCGATTTTTTAGTTCCTGCTCCATTAAATAAACCCAGCCTTTCTCTACCGGCATATTGTAGGCAGCGCTTAAGCTGTCGCCATAGATCAATATGTTGGTTGCCGATGCGTTGATACAGAGCATTGGAGCAACAAGAAAAATGCTGATAATGGCTTTTTTTATCAAACCCATAAAAAGTTCTGTTCCTAAATTTGTGGGATTAAACTTCCCTATCCCGTATTCCGATAAATCTATTGATAACCAACTCTAACTAAATATATGGCCAATTCCAACCGATTAAACCCCACCTGTCCTAAGCTTTTGTAACATTTTTTCCAATTCAAAGCGGCGCGAATTTGACAAAATAACGTAGACTACTACTAGAATACGTTGATCACACTAATATTGGACCAAAAAAACATGCTGATTTCGAAGAATTTAGGTAAAAAAGTAACCACTGGCGAAGGTGAAATCACCATTCTTGATGATGTTTCATTTGAGCTTAACAAAGGTAAAAGCCTCGCAATAATAGGCGAGTCAGGCTCAGGTAAGACAACCTTATTAGGCTTGCTAGCAGGTTTAGATCGTCCTACCGGCGGAGAGGTTCACCTTTCCAGTCAGTCTGTTTTTGAGCTCACCGAAGAGCAAAGAGCAAAGCTCAGAAAAGACAACGTGGGCTTTATTTTTCAAAGCTTTCAGCTTATAGACGGCTTAACCGCTTTAGAAAATGTGATGATGCCCCTTGAGTTAAAGGGCGATAAGTCCGCAAAGAAACGAGCAACGGAAATGCTAGAAAAGGTTGGCTTGTCCCACCGTATTCATCATTTTGCTAATCAGTTGTCAGGCGGAGAGCAGCAGCGAGTCGCTATAGCGAGAGCGTTTGTTACTGAGCCAAAAATACTACTTGCCGATGAACCAACTGGAAATTTGGACACGGCTACCGGTCAAAAAATAATCGAACTGATGTTTTCGTTAATTGAGAACCTTGATACAACGATGGTCCTAGTGACCCACGATACCCATTTAGCAGAGCGTTGCGACGACGCAATTACTTTGAGTGGTGGCAAGGTCATAAATACAACCTTTAGTGATACCGCCGCTAGTGTACCGCAACAAGAAAATAACATGACCGCAGATTCGGCTGCGGCAGAGGGCGCTGCTAATACCAGCGACGTTTCTAATGCCGACAGCGCCTCTAACACCGATGGCGCTTCTAAAGCCGGCGGCGCGCGCGCTATAGAAGGAAGCGCTTCATGAGTTCCGTTTTTCAGTTGGTCAAGATTGCTGGTCGCATATTCAGCCGGGACTGGCGTCGCGGCGAAATGCTTAACCTGATATTTGCGCTGTGTTTAGCAATGGGCTCGGTTAGCGTTATTTATTTGATTATTGAACGGGTTGATTTAGCCACTGACAGGCAAGCCGCCGATGTTCTCGGCGCGGATTTAGTGATTAGTTCCCCTAAACCAATGGACCCAGAATGGCTAAAAGAAGCGCAGCGACTTAATTTGGAAGAGGCGAGAGTCGTTGAATTTGCGTCGGTTTTATTCGCAAACGATAAATTGCAACTTTCTGCGGTAAAAGCGGTATCCAGCAATTACCCATTAAAAGGGCGCATTGAGTTAGCGGATGACCCTTATCAACCCGCCACGGTGGTTAATTCAAATCCCAAACGAGGGGAAATTTGGGTTGAGCCTCGGATTTTATCAATATTGTCCGCTAAGAAATCTCAACCGGTTGAAATTGGCTACATTGATTTGAAAATTGGTGGAGCGATTATGTTGCAGCCAGGGCAAACCTCGACACTTTTTAATATTGCTCCGTCCGCAATTATTAATATTGATGATTTGGAAGCGACCAAAATTATTCAACCCGGTAGCCGAGTGGGCTATCGCAATCTGTTTGTTGGACCTAAGGAAAATATTGCCGAATTTTTGGAATATCTTAAGCCTAAGTTAAATACTAGTCAGCGAGTGGCGACCATTTTTGATGAATCACCAATGGCCGGCTCAGCAATTACCCGAAGTAAAAAGTACATTAGTTTATCGGGATTATTAACGCTGATTTTACTAGGGGTGGCGATTGCGATGTCGGCAAATCGATACGCAACACGACAATTTGATATGAGCGCATTAATGCGTTGCTTTGGCATGAATAACCGGGAGGTGCTTTTAGTCTTTATAACCATACTCCTACTGGTTAGCCTGGTTGGTATTGCGCTAGGTGCGGTGTTAGGTGTCGCTTTTCAGAGTTTAATGGTCAATTGGTTAAGTGATTTGTTTGGTGCTAATTTGCCGCCGGCGGATCTGTCGGTTTTAATTATACCGATGCTGATATCTTTTATTCTGTTAATGGGATTTGCTCTTCCGTCATTGGTGCAGCTCAAAAGTGTTCCGCCAATGAGAGTACTAAGAAGACAGCTGGAACCCATGAAAGTCAGTTCTTGGTCAATCTATGGGTTGGCAATTAGCTCGATTCTTGCGGTTATGTATATTCAAATGGAAGACGCCAAACTATTATTTAGTGTAATGGCTGGGTTATTAATGATGGCCGGGATCTTTATTCTACTGTCGCGATTAATTTTGTCTCAAGTGCGCAGGTTGTCTAAGTTTAAAAGTGCTGCGGTTAATTATAGCCTTCGTCAATTGGACGCCAATAAAAGCGTTACGTTGCTTCATTTATTGGCGTTTAGCAGTACGCTATTTGTGATTGCGTTGGTATTTATCGTAAGAACAGAGTTATTAAGTAAATGGCAGCAGAGCTTGGGAGACGATGCACCCAACCACTTTATGGTTAATATTGAACCGAATGCGGTAAAACCAATAGAGGAATTTCTTACTAGCAATGATATCAGTGCTTCTGAACTGTACCCGATGGTAAGAGGGCGAGTTACTCAGGTTAATGGTGTTGATGTAAAAGATGCTTTGTCGGAAAAAGCTCGGCAACATAACTCCCTTAGACGAGAGCTTAATATGACGCTTACCAATAACCTGCCAAAGGGGAATGTGGTGACCGGTGGCGCCTGGGGCTGGGATAATACCGCAGGAACTGAAAGCGATGTAGCCAAGATTTCTATAGAAGATAAAATGGCTGTCGCGTTAGGTTTGCAAATTGGTGATCAGTTGACCTTTACCATTGGCTCGGAGAATTGGGTCGCTCAGATTTCCAGCTTTCGTTCCATCGATTGGCAAACAATGACACCCAACTTCTATATCATTGCCGAGCCAGGGGCTTTGGAGGAATTTAATCCCTCTTATATTAATGCCTTCTTTCTTCCGCCGGATAAAAAGAAGTTATTAGCCGACCTCATTAGTCTTTATCCAGCGGCCACTATTATTGAGCTTGATCGTATCTTTGATGAAGTGCGCTCAATTGTTACTAAAGTTAGCACTGCGGTTGAGTTGATTATGTTCTTTGTAGTGGGGGCAGGCTTGATTCTATTATTAGCGGCAATGGAACATACTTTTGCACATAAATTGAGACAGTCGGCAATTTTGCGAACCTTAGGCGCTAGTCGTAGCTTTATGGCGACCAGCTTTCGCTTTGAGTTCTTTTGGTTAGCAATATTGTCCAGCTTTGTAGCAATACTTTGCATCGAGCTGGCCAGTTATCTTCTTTATGAGCGCATATTTAAAATCGATTTTGCGTTCCACTTTAACCTATGGTGGCAGCTTCCTAGTGCGCTATTTATATTGATGCTATTCGCTTCTTGGCGTGGGGTAAATCGAGTCACTAACCCGGCACCATTAAGCCTGTTAAAGTGACTTTTTTAAAATAATGAAAAAAAATGGTTGACTATTCCCATGTAGATCGACCTAAAATAAAAAGAGATGAGCGCAGCGCTTTTCCAGATAGACATTGCAACCAATGATTGTTTGCAATGCTATTTTGACTAGTTACTGCGCGGTGTATAGCGGTAATTGTAAAAACAGATAATTGTCTACAATCCATTTAAGGATCACGTCGAATTCATGGGTAAGTCATTAGTTATAGTCGAGTCACCGGCTAAAGCAAAAACAATTAATAAGTATCTTGGCAACGAATTTATCGTTAAATCGAGTGTTGGTCACGTACGAGATTTGCCAACAAAAGCGGCCGGCGGTAGCTCTGATCCCAAAGAGCGGGCGAAGAAAGCTGCGGCTACTAGAAAGCTGTCACCTGAAGCCAAAATCAAGCACAAAGCGAAAATGGCTAAAGAAGGCTTGTTTAAGCGAATGGGCCTTAACCCTGAAAAAGACTGGGCTGCAGAGTATGCAACGCTTCCAGGCAAAGAGAAGGTCGTTAAGGAATTAAAAAAATACGCTAAAGATGCCGACAAAATCTTTCTCGCAACGGATTTGGATAGAGAGGGAGAGGCTATCGCTTGGCATTTGCGTGAGGAAATTGGCGGTTCCGATGATAAGTATCAGCGGGTAGTTTTTAATGAAATAACCAAGAAAGCGATCGCCGAGGCTTTCTCCAAACCGACTGAATTAGACATGGATTTTGTCAACGCTCAACAAACCCGACGTTTTCTTGATCGTGTGGTCGGTTTTATGGTCTCGCCTTTGTTGTGGAAAAAAGTATCACGGGGGTTATCAGCAGGAAGAGTTCAATCAGTAGCGGTTAAGCTAGTCGTTGAACGCGAGAGAGAAATTAGAGCCTTTATACCTGAAGAGTTTTGGAGCCTATCCGCAGATACAAAGACGAAAGGCAATGAAGAATTAAATTTAGAGGTTAGACGGCATAAGGGAGAGAAATACCGCCCCGTCAATAAAGCACAAAGTGATGCCCTGCAAGTAGAGTTAAAAAGTAACCCGTTAGTTGTTAATAGTTGCGAGTCTAAGCCTAGCCGCAGCAAACCCAGTGCGCCCTATATTACTTCAACGTTGCAACAAGCAGCGAGTACACGTTTAGGTTACAACGTTAAGAAAACAATGATGCTAGCGCAACGCTTGTATGAAGCCGGTTATATTACCTACATGCGTACAGACTCGACTCATTTAAGCCAAGATGCACTTGCTATGTGCCGAGACTATATTAAAGAAAATCACGGCGATAAGTATTTGCCGGATTCGCCGAAGTTTTACTCGAGTAAAGACGGTGCGCAAGAGGCGCATGAGGCGATAAGACCAACTAACGCCAGAACAAGACAAAAGCATTTAAAGAACGTTGACGATGATGCCATGAAACTCTACCAATTAATTTGGGGTCAGTTTATCGCCTGTCAGATGACCGATGCCATCTATAACGTTACCACGCTAGAGGTTCATGCGGGTGATTTTAAGTTAGCAGCTAAAGGTCGCGTGGTTAAATTTGACGGTTGGACGTCGGTTCAACCACCACGTAAGAGTAAAAATGATGATGATGCTATTTTGCCGGAAGTTACCGTTGGTGAAACATTAGAATTAGTAGAGCTATTACCAAAGCAACATTTTACCAAACCTTCACCACGTTTTAGTGAGGCGGCATTAGTTAAGGAACTGGAAAAACAAGGCATCGGTCGACCGTCGACTTACGCCGCCATTATTTCTACCATTCAAGATCGTGGCTATGTGATTGTTAAAAATCGCCGATTCTACGCCAATAAAATGGGAGAGATCGTGACAGATCGATTAGGTGAGAGTTTTGAAAACCTAATGGATTATTCGTTTACCGCTAAAATGGAAGAAACACTAGACAGTATTGCGAAAGGAAAACAGTACTGGAAAGAAACGCTGAGCGGGTTTTATGGCGATCTCACTATGCGCCTAGATAAAGCTGAGCTACCGGTTGAAGACGGTGGTATGGAAAATCAGAAGTCCGTGGAAATGGATATGGTTTGTCCAAAATGTGAAACCCATAATATGATGATCCGAAACTCGACTATGGGCACTTTTCTTGGTTGCAGTGGTTTTGCATTACCACCGAAAGAACGTTGCGCCCATACCATGAACTTAATTACCGATGATGAAATTGAAGCGGTCGATAAGGACGAAGAAGCGGAAAGTCGAAATTTATTGTTGAAAAAGCGCTGTCCGAAATGCGACTCAGCAATGGACGGATTTTTATTGGATGAGCAGCGTAAACTCCATGTTTGCGGCAATAGCCCGGGTTGTAAAGGTTATTTAATCGAACAAGGTTCCTTTAAAATCAAAGGGTACGATGGACCAATTATCGAGTGTGATAAATGCGGCGATAATATGGAACTGAAGGTTGGCCGTTTTGGTAAGTATTTTGGCTGTAATAACACTGAATGTAAGAACACTCGTAAGTTATTACGCAGCGGGGAAGCTGCGCCGCCAAAAGCAGATCCAATCCCAATGCCTGATCTTAAATGTCTTAAAGTCGACGACCATTATATTCTGCGCGATGGTGCTTCGGGTATATTCCTAGCGGCGAGTCAATTTCCTCGCAATAGAGAAACTAGAGCGCCGTTGGTGGAAGAGCTATTGTCGGTAAAAGAGCAATTGGATCCGAAATTTGAGTATCTGACCAAAGCCCCTAGCCAAGATCCCGATGGCAATAAAGCGATGTACCGATATAGTCGAAAAACCAAGGAACAATATGTAATGACCGAAGTTGATGGCAAAGCCAGCGGGTGGACTGCTCATTACGTTGATGGAACATGGCAGGAAACCCTTAAGAAGAAAGCGGCTAAAAAGAAAACTGCAGCCAAGAAAAAGACCACAGCTAAGAAGAAAACGACCGCAAAAAAGGCTGCAGTAAAGAAAACTACCACCAAAAAGGTCGCTAAAAAGTAGTAATTAGCAAAATCTCTTTGTTGTTTTGGTTTTAATCACCACTGAATAAAAGCCGTTTGAAAGCTCTAAAACACTATTCGCTTAAAAAATAACCGAATAGTGTTCGACCATTGCTGATGAGGCCGTTATAATCCAGCCAAATTTCTAGTCAGACATCTTTTTATTATGCTCAGCTTTTTTTACCCGCTATTCCGTTTTGTGCTTTTTCGTATGGATCCCGAAAAGACCCATGATTTAACACTAAAGTGGTTGGCGCGGATCGAGCGTTCCATTTTTAGACCGCTGATCGCGCAAAAACGCGTAGATGATCCGATAGAGGTTTTGGGCATTCGGTTTCCAAACCGTGTCGGTTTAGCTGCAGGTCTAGACAAAAATGGTAGCTGTATTGACGGCTTTGCGGCGTTAGGTTTTGGACATATTGAAATAGGTACGGTCACTCCTAGGCCACAACCGGGTAACCCAAAACCGCGATTGTTT